>DAHUXF010000019.1 GCA_027307295.1 Acidobacteriaceae bacterium | reverse complement strand
GCCGCGTCTCTTCCGTTCAAGAATGGATTTTGTTTTAGCGCGGGCCGCGATCTCCTCCGCCTCCGCCACCGCCGCGTGGACCACGATCTCCACCGCCGCTGCGTCCGCCACGGCCTCTACGATTTCTGCCGCCGCGTCCTCCGCCAGGACCGCCCGGAGGACGGTCGCCCCGTGGCCGGTCTGGGCGTGGTGGCTGGCCGGCATGAACGGTTTCACGATTGGCGTCTTCACGATTGAAGTTGGGCTCGCTGTCATCATCAGAGAAGTCCCCGCCGCCCTCAAAGGTAATGGTTTCTTCTCCTTCGCCGTGCGGAGGATGGCTGAAGTCGCCTTCAGGACCAGCTTCGGCCGGAGCGCCTTCACCTTCGGCCCGTGGAGTCTGCGGAGCCATCTTGGCGCGCTGCTCGCGCAGGATTGCCTTGCGTGACAGCTTGATGCGGTTGCCTTCAATGCCCAGCACCTTCACCAGTACCTGGTCGCCTTCTTTGAGCTCGTCTTTTACTTCTTTGACGCGATGTTCAGCAATTTCGCTGATGTGCAGCAGGCCATCGGTTCCGGGAATGATCTCAACGAATGCTCCGAATTCCGCCAGACGAACAACTTTTCCCAGATAGGTCTTGCCAACTTCGGGCACCGCTGTGAGGTCATTGATGCGCTGGATGGCTTTCTGCGCAGAAGGCCCGTCATTGGAAGCGACGTTGACCTTGCCGGTATCGTCCACGTCAATCTTCACGCCAGTTTCTTCAATGATGCTGCGGATCATTTTGCCGCCGGGGCCGATCAGGTCGCGGATCTTGTCCACAGGAATGTGCAAGGTGTAAATACGCGGCGCAAAGCTGGAAATATTCTCACGTCCACCGTTAATGGTGCCTTCCATTTTATCCAGGATGTGCAAGCGCCCGCGCTTTGCCTGCTCCAGGGCCTCATGCATGATCTTAGAGGTGATGCCCATGACCTTGATGTCCATCTGCAGCGCGGTAATGCCCTCCCGCGTTCCGGCTACTTTGAAATCCATATCGCCGTAATGATCTTCGGCACCGGCGATGTCCGTGAGAATGGCGTACTTATCACCTTCCTTCACCAGGCCCATGGCAACGCCTGCCACGGAGGAAGTAAGCGGAACACCGGCGTCCATGAGCGAGAGGGAAGCGCCGCAGACCGTGGCCATGGAGGACGATCCATTGGATTCCAGAATGTCTGATACCACGCGGATGGCATAGGGCCATTTGTCCAGGTCCGGCAGCACGGCGGAAATCGCGCGTTCTGCCAGCGCTCCGTGGCCAACCTCGCGGCGGCCAACACCGGTCATGCGGCCCACTTCGCCAACTGAGAACGGAGGGAAGTTGTAATGCAGCATAAAGCGCTTCTTGGTTTCGCCTTCAAAACGCTCAATGCGCTGCATATCGTCCGGCGTTCCCAGCGTAGTGGTGACCAGCGCCTGAGTTTCACCACGGGTAAAGACGGCGGAGCCGTGCGTCCGAGGCAGCACACCCACTTCAATCCAGATGTCGCGGACCTGGTCAAAAGCGCGCGAGTCCGGGCGCCTGCGGTCCTTTGTGACCTGCTCGCGGAAAATGCGCTCCCGCAGCAGTTCATAGTAATGTGAAAGCTTAAGCGCGGCGGCATCGTCGCCTTCCGGCAGTTCGGCTTTCAGCTGCTTCTTGATCTCGCGGACTTTTTCATAGCTCTGGTGCTTGGGATGCTTCGCTGTATCCAGCGCGTCTGTGAGTTGTACGCCAATTTTACCTTTGAGCTGATTGAAATACGCTTCATCGAACTCCGGCGCTTTCACTTCCAGCTTCTTTTTGCCGCCACGACGGGCCAATTCAGTGATGGCTGCGCAGATCTTCTTGATCTGCTCGTGCGCAAACTCAATGGCGTTCAGGACCTGTTCTTCTGAAACTTCCTTGGCTCCGGATTCCACCATGACGATGCCTTCCGCCGTTCCCACCACCATGATGTTCAGCGCACTGTCGCGCATTTCGTCATAAGTGGGGTTCACGATCATCTGCTCGTTCACCAGGCCAACGCGGACTGCGCCTACCGGGCCATGGAAGGGAATCTCGGAAAGGGTCAAAGCAGCGGATGCAGCATTGATGGCAAGAACGTCAGGATCGTTTTCTGTATCGGCGGAGAGCACTAAGGCGATGACCTGGGTCTCATTGCGGAACCCTTCTGCGAAAAGAGGGCGGATGGGACGGTCAATCTGGCGTGCAGTGAGGATTTCGCGCTCGCTTGGCCGGCCTTCCCGCTTGATAAAGCCGCCGGGAATTCGTCCGCCGGCATACGTGTATTCGCGATAATCAACGGTCAGCGGGAAGAAATCTATGCCTTCGCGGGGATCGGGTGAGGCGCATGCAGTGCCCAGAACAACGTTATCTCCCTGGCGAATAATGGTGGAGCCCTGGGCCTGTTTGGCCAGATGTCCGGTTTCTAAATGGAGGGTCTTGCCGCCTGCAAGTTCAACAGTGGCTGTCTGCTTCACGTATTCCTCTTTTCCAGGAGGACCAGCAGTCTGAATTCAAACGAGAGCCAAAATAAAACAACGGAAGACACACGTCTTCCGTCGGCGTTAAACGTCGGTACGTGCAATCGATTTCAATCGATTATTTACGGATGCCAAGTTTCTGGATGACGTCTTTATAACGCTCGGTATTGTACGTTTTAAGATAGTCCAGCAGGCGGCGGCGCTTGCTGACCATCATAAGAAGACCGCGCCGGGAGGCGTGATCCTTTTTATGGCTCTTGAAGTGCTCCGTCAGCTCTCCGATGCGCTCACTCAGAATGGCAATCTGTACTTCCGGGCTGCCTGTATCTGCCTGATGCGTGCGGAAGCGGTTGATGACGTCGGCCTTTCGCTCTCTCGCTAACACTGAATTCTGGTCGACTCCTATTATCTAAATCTCGTCCTGTAAGTGACTTAAAAAGAGTAACACGGGAAAGCGGGGGTGTAAAGCACGGTGCCAAAATAGCGCCAAAGGGCTAGTTGGAAGATTGATTTCACGTTGCCGGGCGCAGCCGGAACAATACACTTGTTCATGTATTCTTCCAATTTGGCAGATACATCTGTTCTTTATCAGCAGTCAACCGTTCGCTTACATCTTGCCCTGTGGCGCCTCTTTGCTCTTGATCGAGATCAGCTCCACTTCAAAGATGAGGGTAGCATTTGGACCGATAATGCCGCCTGCGCCACGCGGGCCATAGGCCAGATCAGACGGGATGAAGAGCTGCCACTTCGATCCTACAGGCATCAGTTGCAGGGCCTCAGTCCAGCCCCTGATGACGCCACGGAGTGGAAAAGTGAGAGGTTGACCCCGCTTGTACGAACTGTCAAATTCAGTGCCGTTGATGAACGTGCCACGATAGTTGCAGACGACGGTATCCGCAGCGGTTGGTTTGGGGCCGTCGCCCGCCTTCAAAATCTTATACTGCAGGCCGCTGGGCAGGGTGACCACGCCCTCTTTGGTTTTGTTGGCAGCCAGGAAAGCCTCGCCTTCTTTCATATTCTCCTCGCCAGC
This sequence comes from Acidobacteriaceae bacterium, assembly GCA_027307295.1. GTDB lineage: Bacteria > Acidobacteriota > Terriglobia > Terriglobales > Acidobacteriaceae > Angelobacter. The sequence goes on along the minus strand of DAHUXF010000019.1, from coordinate 13,499 downwards.
TTGTGTTCCTTGCACTGCTGTTGCCTGATGTTCAGCATGCTCCTGTTCAACCTGCTTCCTGGCCACACCAGGGGCAGACGCTTGTGATACTACAAACTTATCCAAGTACTCTTCCAGCTTAGATCGGTTTTTCTCGCGGTAGACGGCGTAATCGTTAGCGATGCCGGCATCATCTTCGCCCAGGCTGAACAGAACGTAAGGTTCAATGAGCCCGGACTGATGCAGGGCAACTAATAAGCTCAGACGGCGTTCGTTGGTCACCAGTGCAGTGGTCTTGGGATTCTCTTTGAGCTTCTGGAGATTCAGGGCCGCGGCTCCGAGGGCCTCAGCTTCTTCAGCAAGCGTGAGCCGGTATTCTGCTTCCTGGGGGAAGCGCTTCTTGAATTCCCCCTGGCGCCAGCGTGTTTTCACGGTGTAATAGGCCTCCCACGCAGCGGAGCCGATTGGGGAAAGTTCAGGGTTGTTTTTTGCGGGAGGCGGGACGGCAATGTGTACGGTCTTGATCTCGCCCTGGTTGAGGGCGGCCCACGTCTGCAATTCACGCCAGACGATGTTGTTATAGGGCTCGGCCACGGCCGCCGCAATCAACATGGTGCGCGCCTTGGCCATTTCGCCGTGTCTGTTAGCCAGCATAATTGCGTAGTAGCGATAAGCGGTTTCTATATTGGGACCAAGCTGGATGGCGTGCTCGTATCCCTCCGCGGCTTTGGCGAAGTTATGTTGTCTGTCATACGCATTTCCGATAAAGAGAGCGGCGTAATAGTTCTTGGGCTCCAGTTCCAGGGCTTTCGTATAATTCTTCACCGCTTCCGGAAAGTCACGCCGGGAGAATGCCGCCTCTCCGGCGCGCATGGCTTCTTCTACCGCCGGGTTATTGGAGAACTTGAGGTCGCCGCTCTTCGGCAATTCTTCCAGAAGCTGAGACAGGTTTTGCGCCACCTGACTGGTGTTGCCCAAGTCCTGTGCACGTTCCAGAAGGGCCCTGGCGCGAAGGCGTTCCTTGACCGCTGCTTGCTGGTCGGTGAGGGTGGCGGCGTGTTTGACGAGCGATAAGGCCAGCGCCACCAGCGCATCGTCGTCCTTAGGGTTGCTCTTCACGAGCTCTTCCAGGAGCGGCAAAGCTTCCAGGTACTGGCCCTGGTTGACGAGACCTTCGGCCTTTTTACGTTTCGCCGCGTAGTCGGCATTCGCCGCATCAGCCTGCGCCGCTGCGTGCCAAGGCGCCCCGCAAAGTACCAAGAGAAGTATGAAAGCCAAGCCTGGCCATTTTCTGAATCGCATCGGTTATCACCTAGTTGAAATGAACTTTTTATTGGGCCGCTCTTCAATCGTCCGGTCATTCACTGGTCGTAAGGGGCAGCGCGCCCGTTTCATGATAGTGCGTCATGGCTTCCACCACAGTTATGGAACCATCTCTCTCTGCTATAGTAGCCAAATAGATCATCAAGAAAGACGGCCCCAGAGCTTCCCTCTGGGGCCATTTTGCTTGTCGGTCCCGGCATCCCGCTACCGGGAGTTTCTTACTGCAACGGCAGCATAGGCATCGGCATCGGCATGGGGGTGGACCCCTTCTGCTCGTCTGTTGTGGGCATAGCCCCGTTGTGATTGTGGGCCGGCATAGTAGTGGCCGGCGTTGAATTGCCTGCGTTTATTGCTCCGGACGCGCCGTTGACCACGGACTCGCTGTTGAGACTCGGCAAGTCCTTAAACGTGATGACCATCGGCCGCATCATGTCGTTGTCTTCGTGATCGAGGATGTGGCAGTGCCATACGTAACCGGGCCCTGCCGTCGGGTCAAATGGGAATACGTTTTGCCCGGGCGTCAGGTTCGCGTCGTTCGTGTTCTGCAATGCCAGACGAATCAGCACTCGCGTAACCGTGAACGGCGGGGCAAGAACGACGTCCTTCCATCCGTCTTCGCCGGGAAATTGGCTGGCGGGTATCGCTGTACTAGGCGTGCCTGGCTCGGTAAAGTTGTCTGTAGTACCCAGGGCGCCGTTCTGCGTGTCAAACTGGAAGTCACGGGCGCCAAGCACACAAGTCGGGTCGCTCGGGTCCGTGGGCGTACCGTCTGGGTTGTTGGGATTGGCCGGATCACAGAATTGTACCGGATTCTCCACATTGATCCTGATCGGTGGATGATTGAGCGGAAGGGCCGAGTTCGGCCCATTCAGTTTCTCAAAGTAGGCCAGCATGCGATTGGCGTCGATAGCCTGACGGTCCTCCAACTGGAACTCGACCAGGTGAATGTGGATGGGATGGGCATCCTGTGTCAGGTTCTGGATGTACCACTCCTCCGTTGTGCCCGCTCTGGGGATCTCCGTGACGGGGTCATCGAAATGCCGTCCGTCTATCAGTACGTGAAGCGGGTTGCCGGGGTTAAGGGCTGAGTCAGGGCTTTCCTTCTCGTTCAGGGTGAAGAGTTTTGGGTTCCCGATGTTCGGGGTGGCAACCAGCGTAGGAATGGTGATCAGAGTGGCGGGCAGGGGTTGCGGATGCACGGCCCGTGAGTTCTGCACCGTGAATTGCATGACCACACCCGTGTTCGCGTCAGGAATATCGCCGCCTGGGTTGGGCGCAGGAGCGTCGTTCGTCATTACAACCTTAGTTCCCGCGGGAAGATTGGAGAAGTCGACGAGGATGTCCATGCGCTCACAGATGGCCAAGAGCTTGTGCGTCATCGTGACGGGCGCGCGCAAGAAGCCGCCGTCGCTGCCGATCTGTATGAAGGGAATGGGTTGCCCGGTTGTCTGATTCACAAAGGACAAGCCGTAGAAGCGTGCATTGGAGCCATCCACGATGCGGAACCGGTACTGGCGCCGCTGCACGTCCAGGTTCGGCCACACCTTGCCGTTGACCATGATCTCATCGCCAAAGTACTCGGGGTCCCAATAGGGATGGAAATCAGGGTTGTCACCGACCGTGGTGAAATGGATGGAGCCGTCGCTGTTGAAAGCCCTATCCGTCAGCATGAGCGGCCACTCGAAATTCCCCGAGGGAAGGAGCGGTGCAATCTTATCGTTCTGCGGGTCACGCAGGATGTACATGCCTTCCAGCCCCGCCGCCAGATTGAGGCGTGTCATTCCCAGAGCGTGATCGTGATACCAGAGCAGGGTCGGCAACTGTCCGTTGAAGTATTCGAACGTGGTGCCCGAGAATGTTGGACCTGTCTGCATGTGTCCTTCTGTTTCATCTGTGAACCAGGACTCCGGAAAACCGTCGAAGGAAGACGGTGTGTAGCCTCCATGCAGGTGAGGCACGGTCACAATGGGGCTTTGAAACTGCGGGTAGCCCGGCGGGAACGGCACCAGCAGATTACCATTGGCGTCAACGAACGGTGGCTGCGGTATCGGCGCATTGTTGGGGTTGGCCGCCATAATCGTGGGATCTACCGGGAACATGTGCGGACCATCGAGATCATTGATGTAGTGAACGAAGATGCGCTGGTTACTCGTTGCCTCGAAGGTCGGTCCGGGGCTTGAGAATACGGTCTGAATGTTTTGGTTCTGGCCGGGCCCGGCTACGTTCGCCTGACCACCGTAAGCGTAGATTTTCGTCTTGGGGAATCCCGGCGGCAAAATCTGCTGGAAAACTGTATCCATCGTGACTTGGTAGAGCGGGACGTTTCTGCGCAGCTGCGGGTCGAATTTCGTCCCTATGGGAACGAAAGTCGCAGGCCGGGTTAATTGATTCTGGAACTTCGGAACTGTGTTGGGATCCAGAGGCGTCACAGCGACACCGTTGTTGGTGGCTGCGACCCCGGTCGGCATCGTCGCCCACGGCCTCATTTTCATTGTCTTACCCATGCGGGAAAATAGTGGTTTCGTTGGCGTCGTGTTCTGCGCCGGAGCCATATCCATGGTGTGCGCCGCATGCGGGTTCGCGGCAGCGTTGGCAGGCGCCGCAGCTGGAGTGGCCGCAGCATCCTTGGTGGCTGCGTCAGCAGCAGGTTTTGCGGGAACAAGCAACATGCTTGTCATAGTAGTGGCCGTCGTGGTGGCCGTCTGAGCAAAGGCGCACATCTGGGCAAGCGTAAAAAAGACCACGCTTGCCATCGCACCAATCATGATGAGTTGTCGACTCTTTTTCATTAGATTCTCCAGAAGCTAAAGGTTCGGCGAAAAGGGAATGGGATTCGCCGATGCAGCGACTCAGTGGTCTTGCGGCTGAGTTGAGCGCTAGGAAAAAAGCGCGAGACGATAGGTGAAGAAACTAGGGATTACCTTCGTAGCCAGGTCTCTCTTGAGAGCCTTCTTATCCAGCACCCTGTTTCCTTGAACATCATTATCCGCAGATGGGCCCTGATCGATCTTCCTGCACGAACGGGCAGTTTCCGCCCACGCAGGGAATTGAAGTTGTAAAGTCGTGCTTTAGCGCGCGACTGACAGGTCTGGATGAGATCGCGCGCCGACAAGAGTAGCCGTAAATATTAGAAAGTTCAAATAAAATATATTTGCCGTAAAGTCAGAAGCTGATAATAACTCCGAATGGTTGGTTAATTATCGTAAAATAGAAAATAAATAATCATTTATTAAGACTTATCTATTGAGAATATGGCCTTCGTGTAGCACTTTGTAATGTCATATTTCATCGCATTTCTGCCCCTAATTCGCTTATCAATTTGTGATTGCATATGTGGGTTAGGAGAAATCACGACCTGCCAGGCGCTGTTTACCGCTTTGGGATTTCTGGAGTTTATGCCCAGCGCAAAGAAGGGTTCGCGGTGGCGCCTGGGGAGAGACGTCACTTTTTAGCCGAGTTCCACCCTTTTTTCTGCCAAGGCATCAGAACAGAAATAGGAGAAACGTAATGGCTGAAAAGAAATTATCGGGACTGAAAATTGCCGCAATTACTACCGATGGTGTTGAGCAGGTTGAATTGCTGGAACCGAAGAAGGCCCTGGAAGAAGCTGGTGCAAAAGTTGTTGTGATCGCGCCGAAGGCAGGGAAGATACAAGGGTTCAAACACCACGATAAGGCTGACACGATTCCAGTCGGCATGGAACTTGGCCAGGCCAATCCTGCTGAGTTCGATGCGGTCCTTCTGCCGGGAGGCGTGATCAATGCCGATGCTTTACGAGTCGAGAAAAAAGCCCAGGACTTTGTCCGGGCTATGGATCAACAAGGCAAGCCGATTGCCGTAATCTGCCATGGCTCATGGCTTCTTATTTCTGCCGGACTGATGAAAGGCCACAGGATTACCAGTTGGCCGACCTTACAAGACGATATCCGCAATGCCGGTGGACATTGGGAAGACCAGCAAGTGCTGCGGGACCGTAACTGGGTAAGCAGCCGCAAGCCGGATGACATTCCGGCATTCAATCGCGAAATCATCAATCTGCTGGCTGAAGTCGGTCAGAAACAACATAAAGTTGCGTAAAAATAAACACGGCTGGAATAAAAAGGAGGGTTCACCGCGAACCCTCCTTTATATTTTGTCGAATCTTCTGTGTCGAGACAGCCCCGTATCCCATCTGGTGAATGAGCCTGGTGAATGAGCCGAGAGCTACCCGCCCGTGACCAGGACAAACGCCAACCCGTCATAGCCTTTACTGCCAACCGTCTGTATGGCTGTAGCGATCACGCGCGGCTCGGCTGCCACGGCATTGTTGAATCGCCGTATCCCCTGCACGTTTTCGTCGGAGCTGTTGGCATCAATGATTTTTCCATCCCGCACCACATTGTCCGCGACGATCAGAGTGCCGGTGCGTGACAGCTTAAGCGCCCAATGGAAATAATCGGCATAGCCAGTCTTGTCAGCATCAATAAAGATCAGGTCGAAGGGGGCTTCGCTTATGAGATGGGGAAGGGAATCCAGCGCGCGGCCTAAACGGACATTGACGATATGCGCCAACCCTGCGCGGGCGATGTTCTTGGTGGCAACCTCAGCATGTTTGGGGTCGAACTCCAGCGTAATCAGCCGCCCATCCGCCGGTAAAGCTCGCGCCAGCCAGATGGTGCTATAGCCGCCTAGAGTGCCGATCTCAAGAATTTTGCGCGCTCCCATGGCGCGCGCCAGCAGCATGAGCAGCTTGCCCTGATTGGGCGCTACATTGATGGCCGGGAGCCCGGCAGATGAGGCTGCCTGCAGCGCAGAGTCAAGAGCAGGATCGGGCGGAATAAATTGTTCTGAGATGTATTGGTCAACCGCTGTCCATTTTTCTTTCGACATGCGTTCCATTAAACAACAAAGCCCGCCAATTCCGGCGGGCTTTGTGCGGAAATTAAGGAAAGAATTAACGGTTAGACTGCTGTTGTGCCGCCGCCCGCTGGGCCACAATCTTTCTGGCATTTTCCGCCAGTTCTTTTGCCTTGGGGAGCTGGTTAAGGGCCGCGACGACTTGCGGATCATTTTCCGCGCGTACGCGCAAGCCTTCTTCCTGTCCGAACTCTGCAATGAACAGCTCAGTCTTGATGCTGGATTTGATGTAGTCGATGCCTTCCGTCAGGTCAGCTTCGGTGTAGGGAATTTTCTGCGATTCCAGGAACTTACGGAACTCCTGCATCACAGCGTCAGTGACTTCAAAGTTCTTGTCCACATGGCGGTTGCCAAGGTAGTGTTTGGCAAAATTGAAGAAAGCATATTTCACCAGAAGGCTGTCTTCAAAATGGGTGGTCTTGAAGGGCTTCACCTTTACGTCCGGGGTGATGCCGCCGCCGCCGAACATGGTGCGTCCGCTGTCCGTCAGCTTGACCTCTTTGGAGGGCGTGGTGGAATTGGTGTTAGCGTTATTGTTGGGATTGTCTTCCTGCTCGCGCGCGTAATAATAGTCGTACAGTGACACGTTGTTGTAATCGCGCTGGATCAGACGCCCGCTCGGCGTGTAGTACTTGGCTGTGGTCAGCGCCAGTCCGGTGTTCTCCGATAGTGGATAGACCGTCTGCACCAGGCCTTTGCCGAAAGTTACTTCACCCACAATTAATCCGCGATCATGGTCCTGAATGGCCCCGGAAACGATTTCCGCGGCGGAAGCTGTGCCGCGATTGACCAGCACCACCAGGGGATAATCCTTGCCGGCATTTCCGTGGGCGGCTTTGTAGGTCTTTTCCGGTGAACTGCGGCCACGGTGGGAGACGATGACTTGTCCTTTCTTCAGGAACTTGTCGGCCACGCCGACACCTTCGTTCAGCAGACCGCCCGGATTGCCGCGCAGATCAAGCACCAGGCCTTTGAGATCGCCGAATCCCTGCAGTGCGTCTTCCACTTCCTGCTCAGTAGTTTCATTGAAAGCAGTCACGTGCATGTAGCCGATTCCTGGCCGAATCATGAATTTCAAATCAACGCTGTTGCGCGGAATCTCATCGCGAACCACGTTGAATTCCAGCGGCTTGTCATTGCCTTCGCGCAGGATGGAGATGTGTACGTTGGTGCCCTTGGGGCCTTTCAGCAGGTCGGCAACGTCGCTCACGCTCAGATTGTCAGTGCCTTTGGCATCCACGGCAATAATAACGTCGCCGGGGCGCAAGCCCGCTTTATAAGCCGGAGTGCCGGCAAACGGCGCGACTACGATGATCTTATTGTTGCGCGGCGCAATCTGCATGCCTACGCCGTAATACTTGCCGCTCTGCTCTTCTCGCAGCAGGGAGTATGACTTGGGATCAAAGAAATTCGAGTGTGGGTCAAGCACATGCAGCATGCCCGGGATAGCGCCGTTATAAATCGCTTTGTCAGGATTGACCGGTTCTGCGTAATTCTGCTCCACCAGGTTGTAAACCTCTGAGAACTGGCGCAGGCTGTCGCGGACATCGGAGTCCGAAGCGCCGGTCACATACGCGGAGTTGCCGCGCTGGTTGAACCCAGCCCCTAATGAACCGCAGACGATGATGACGAGAAGGACAAAGAATAGAGAACCACGTGTTCCACGAGACATGAAAACCCTCGACCGCTGAGCTTGTGCTCCGATTGCGGAATGCTTTCCGGATGCGGAATCTCAACGCCAGTATAACACCGTTCTACTCATGGCTTTACCTGCGTTTCGTCCCACAGGCGCACCTTCGGTAACACGCTGCTTCGGCGGTCGATCCAAGCAAGCTTCCGTACTCCTCTTAAGATGCTCCTCTGGCCCCCCAGGCTGCGGACTTTTTCCATTACGGCCTGGATTCGAGAGGCCCCCAAAAATTGCAGGACTTTTTGAAGGGCACCTGCGGTATCATTTAAGATCACATTTATGGACTTCGGTTTTTCAGGCGAGATTATCTTCATTATGCTTCTGGCCCTTATCTTGTTTGGGCCCAGGAAGCTGCCGGAAATGGCCCGTACCTGGGGCAAGTTCATGGCTGAATTCAAGAGAGCCAGCAATGAATTCCAGGTCCAGATCCATGAAGAGGTCCGAAAGCTGGAGTTGGAAACTGCCGATCCGGTGAAGCACCTGGAGCCGGAAATCGCCAAGATTTCTAACGATGAAGATCTTTCCATCCAGGGCGCGTTGAACCGCCTTACTGAGCGCCTGAAGACCACAGTCCCGCGTGATTACGATGCCTGATCTTGTAGCAGAACCCGAACAGTCACTCAAAGAAAAAGAATCAAGGCAAATGGGCGCAATGAGCCTGTTGCAGCACCTGGATGAGCTGCGCAAGCGCATCATTTATTCGCTGGCTGCAACCGGCGTCTGTTTCCTGGCCTGCTGGTATTTTGCTCAGGACCATATTTATCCCTGGATTCAAAAGCCGATTATTGAGGTATTCAAGAAATACAATATCGATCCTCATCTGACTTACCTTAATCCTACCGATCCTTTCAATCTGTACATGAAAGTTGGATTGATGGCCGGCATTTTCCTGGCTTCACCAGTCCTGCTGTACCAGGTTTGGGCTTTTATTTCGCCTGGTCTCTATCGGAATGAGAAACGTTTTGTGCTGCCGTTCCTGTTTCTGTCCGTCGGGCTGTTCCTGGCTGGAGGCTATTTCGGATACAGGGTTGTCTTTCCCGTTGCCATGGATTTTTTGATTGGCACTTACGGCGCCAATTTCAGGGCAAACATCACCATCACTGAATACACCAAGCTGTTCCTTACCATTATTCTGGGATTGGCCATCATTTTTGAATTGCCGATAGTCCTTGGTTTTGCCGGAATGATGGGTGTGGTGAACGCCAAGTTCCTGTTCAAGCATATTCGCGGCGCTATCCTGGTCTTCTTTATCATTGCCGCAATTCTCACACCCACCACGGACATCATGAACATGACGATCTATGCCGCTCCCATGATCCTTCTCTATGTGGGCAGCATTGGCATCGTATGGATGGTCCACCCCAGGCAGCGGCGTAAGCGTGCGGAAAAGCGTAAAAACCAGGACTTACAGTAGACTAAAGTAGTCGGGCGGGCTGGATTCAATCTTGCAATCCGGGCATCTTAAGTGTTTCCCCGGAGTCTGTGCGGGGCATTCCCAGAAATCTGTAAGGCGAGGAGCGCGGGCGTGATGTGGTGTTTACGGCGTAGTGCCTGGTTGATGTTGATTTCCGCAATGATGCTGGGGTGCGATGCAAAGAAGGGCTCTACGACCGCAGGGCCTGAGGCCAACGCCAGCCCATCACCCCAGAATGTCTCCGTTCCCATGAAGCAGGTTGAGCCCGTTGGCCAGGTCCATTGACGCTGCGCGGGCCATGCAATACACAAAAGAGATTGTCGCCTATGGGCCGCGCTGGGACGGCAGCCAGGGCATGGAGAAGGTCCGCACCTACTTGAAGAACAAGCTCAAGGGCGACCAGGTGGAGGAAGATGCTTTCACTGCGGAAACCTCCGTCGGCAAGATCGCCATGCGCAATATTGTGGTGAAATTTCCTGGGACAAAAGACGGCATCATTGTACTGGCTTCACACTATGAGACCAATTACTGGCTCCGCAATATTCCGTTCGTCGGAGCTAATGACGGCGCGGCCACCAGCGCGTTGTTGCTGGCCATTGCGGATCAGCTTCGCGGCAAAAAGCTCGAAGGCTACAGCATCTGGCTGGCTTTTCTGGATGGCGAAGAATCCATGACCCGGCAGTGGAACTCAGATGATGCGCTGTGGGGCAGCCGGCATCTGGCAAAGAAGTGGCAGGACGACGGCACCAGCAAAAAGATCAAAGCCCTTCTGCTGGCAGACATGATTGGCGATGCCGACCTGGACATTTTTCATGATGAATCTTCCACTCCATGGGTGGAAGACCTGGTGCTGCAGGCGGCAACCCGGCTTGGTTACCAGTCGCACTTTTTCGCCAGCTCAACCAGCGTAGAGGATGATCACATTCCCTTTGCCCGCACCGGCGTGCCTGTGGCCGATATCATTGACCTGAACTACGGCTACAACAATAGTTATCATCACACCGCGCAGGATACTGTAGATAAACTGAGCGTGGGCAGCCTGAAGATCAGCGGCGATGTGATTCTGGAAACCATCCGGCTGGTGAACGCAGTTGGCGATAACCCTGCGCCTGTTGCGCCACAAAAGCCGCCATCGTAGTGCTTGGTCCGGAGATATTTTTGAAGCAGGCGCGTGCACGGTAAATCCCGTCCCTCATGAATATTGGCTTCTGGATCGCTTTTAATGCGGCTATTGTACTTTTGATGTTTCTAGACCTGCTGGTCTGGGGCCGCAGCAAGAGCCCTGTCAGCTTCAGGCAAGCCATCAAGGGGAGCGCGTTCTGGATATTTCTCGCTTTGGGGTTTGCGGTTTTTGTCCATCGTTGGCTGGGGCCGGCCAAATCTCTGGAGTTCGTTACCGGGTACCTTCTGGAAGAAGCTCTCAGTGTAGACAATCTCTTCATTTTCATTCTGCTGTTTTCTTATTTTAAAGTCCCGCCTGAGGAAGAAAAGACAGTCCTGTTCTGGGGCATTATCGGCGCGCTCATCATGCGGGGAATTTTCATTCTCAGCGGCGTGGCACTGGTGCAGCGATTCCATTGGATTCTCTACGCTTTTGGAGTTTTCCTGATCTATTCCGGTATTCAGCTCATGCTGGGTGGAGAGAAGGAACAAGACCCCTCGCGTAACATTGTTTTGAAGTTCTCACGCAGATACCTGCCGGTGACTGAGCGCTACGAAGGCAAGCATTTTTTTGTCCGCCGGGATGCCCGGTTTTACTTTACTCCCCTGTTTGTCGTCCTGCTGGTTGTGGAAACCACGGATGTTCTTTTTGCAACGGATTCCATCCCCGCCATTTTGGCCATCACGCGCGACTCTTTCATCGTTTACACCTCAAATGTGTTTGCTGTTCTTGGCTTGCGGTCCCTTTATTTTGCTTTGTCCGGGATGATGAAACTCTTTCATTACCTGAACTATGGCTTGTCTCTGGTATTGATTTTCATTGGCATAAAAATGCTGTTGCCGGAGAGATACCATATCCCCACATGGGTGGCTCTGGTTGTGATCGCTTGCTTTCTGGCCGCGTCGATTGTGGCCTCACTCCTGTTTCCGAGTAAAAAAGAAGAGCCTGGCGCTGCGGAGCGCCGGGCTTAGGTTGGAACAGGAAGGAATGTTATCAAGCACTTACGGTAGGGCTTCGTCCTCGCCCAGGAATGTCTCCGCTGGCCTGAAAAAATGCGCCTGTGTCACAAGGAGTAACGGCTATGTCCGGAGGTAACTTGCATGCCTCGATTTATCGTTGCACGATATAAATGGATACAGCGTAGTCTCTCCTTTGGAATGGCCCTGGGAAACCAGGGCCTTTGGTTTGGGGACCATCCGGCGATGGCCCGCCCAGCCAAAATTCCCGAACGTGTGGCGCCGGCCAATCGTTAGACGAACTTCACTCCCTTTTCACTGACAATGGAATGCTTCTTTAGCTTGGCGTCATCGTGTGCGGGATAATCAGTACGGTAATGCGCTCCACGGCTTTCCAGCCGGGCCAGGGCAGAACGTGCGATCAGGAGAGCAGCCGTGTGTATATTGCGGGCTTCGCCGGTCCGGCGCGAGGTGGGGGGCGGAAGCTTATCAGCGATACTTTGCAGAGATTGCACTGCCTCGGTCATCCCCAGGCGTGTCCGTACTATGCCTACCTTACTCCACATCAGCTGCTGGATTTCCTGGATGAATGGCTCAACCTTTGATGTGGCCGGGCTCATGCCTGGCTGCGATGATTGCTGTGTCTGTGCTGGCGGCGGTGGTTGCACTTCTTTTTTATCGTGGCGCATCATCAGGCCCGCGCGCGCGCCAAAGACCAGGCCCTCAAGCAGGGAGTTGCTGGCGAGCCGGTTCGCTCCATGCACGCCAGTACAGGCGGTTTCTCCGGCGGCATAAAGTCCTGAGAGGCTGCTGCGTCCGTGGAGGTCCGTGCGTACTCCGCCCATAAGATAGTGTGCGGCAGGCCGGATGGGTACCATATCCACCGTGATGTCCACATTTTGGTCCAGGCAAGTCTGGTAAATGCGCGGGAACCGGGTCCTGATGTGGCTTTCCTTGAGGTGTGTAAGGTCCAGGTACACCACCGGATCTTTGGCGCGGCTGATCTCCAATTCATGTGCAATGGCCCGCGCCACTACATCGCGGGGCGCAAGCTCTCCGGCTTCATGGTACTTGGACATGAAGCGATGCAGCTCCGCATTGCGCAGGACCGCGCCTTCCCCGCGCAGCGCCTCTGAGAGAAGAAAGCGCGGAGCATTCTTTACATAGAGTGCGGTAGGATGAAACTGCATAAACTCCATGTCACTGATTTCGGCCCCGGCGCGGAAAGCCATGGCGACTCCATCCGCCGTGGCCACTGCGGGATTGGTGGTATTGCTATAGACATGTCCGGCCCCGCCGGTGGCCAGTAAAATCGCGCTTGCCGTCACCGTCTGCATTTCGCCTTTGGATGAGATGAGCTTTACGCCGCACACTCTGCCGGCTTCCATATGAAGACCGGCGGTAAATTCATATTCTGAAAATGTGACGTTTTTGAGCGTTGTGGCTTTGGCATGAAGTGCGCGGCCAATTTCACGCCCGGTGGAGTCGCCATGTGCATGCAGAATGCGGTCACGGCTATGAGCGGCTTCGCGGGTAAAAGTAAGGCGTGTGCCGCTGCGGTCAAACTGCGTACCCCAGTCAATCAGCTCCTGTATACGGTCCGGTCCTTCTTCCACCAGGACGTGCGCAGCATCAACATTCACAATTCCATCACCTGCGTTGATGGTGTCTTGCAGATGAAGGCTGATTTCATCTTCATCGCTCAGGGCCACGGCGATTCCGCCCTGCGCGTACTGGGTTGCTGACTCCGTAATTCCCTGCTTGGTCAACACCAGCACCTGGCCCGCTTCAGCCAGGGTAATAGCAGCACGCAGGCCAGCCACGCCGGCCCCAACAACGATGAAATCCACTTGTGTAAGAAGTTTTTCCATTGACCGGCCATAGTAGCAAGATACAGGGTAATTGCGAAACCTCTTACCATCCTGCCGCCAGCAAGATGGGCAAATCGCCGTTTCTCTAAAGCGCCATTGGCCGACAATGCAGCGAGTTATTGTGATACGCCAATCTGCCGGTGCAGATCATTTATCATCAATGATGCGTGCAAACAATCAAGGTCAGGACCAAGCCAAATAGTTACAC
>DAHUXF010000199.1 GCA_027307295.1 Acidobacteriaceae bacterium | reverse complement strand
CAGGTACCGACGCAATGCCCGGCGTGGTGGGATCACCGGGATACTTGAACATGTACTGGATGGAGCCGCGCTGCACTCCGCTTTCTGGACGCCACGGCCCTTTGGGGTAAGCATCGCCTTTGAAATAGCCGTCATCCATGGGATCAGAGTAGATAATCACGCCTGCTGCGCCATGCTCTTCCGCCACAAAGCTTTTCACTCCGCGAAAATTGTCGCCATAGCGGACGATCACGATCTTGCCCTTGACATCCACTTTCAATTCTTCCAGTTTTTTGAAGTCCTCCGGGCGGCCGTAGTTCGCGTACACCACCTCAGCCTCGGCATCGCCGGAAGGAGATGATCCGTTAAAGGGCATCAGCACATGTGGGTTCTCAGGCAAGGTATCGCCTTCAACATGCTCGCGGCTGGGGCCGTTCATCTTCACGTTGGCGGGCGCGGTGATGTTTACGCTGATCTCCTCTGGCCGGTTCATCCAGACAACATACTTGACAATTTCCGTCTCCAGACCGGCAGCCGTAAACTGCTTAGCCACATAGTCTGCGGTGGCCTTGTCCTCAGGCGAGCCGGCAACGTGCGGCTGCGCTGTAAGGACCTTTAAGTGCTGCTCCGCCAGGGCAGGGCTCGGGACTGCCAGGAAATCCTGATCCACCTGATATTGCTTGCTGAAATCACGGAAGCCGAAAATCTGCGTGGGTGGCGCTGTGCTGCCGGTATTCTGTGCGGCAAAGCTGGAAAGGATCAGGACAGAGAAAACAATTACGAATTTGGCCTGTTTCAAAAGGTTCTCCTGGGTATGGCCTGCGGTGGAAACAAAAAAGCTTACACTAGAAGTGGCATTTGTTCGAATTTGCCGCCAGGGTCGGGGACATTGAGTACGGACGCGGAGACAAATGGGAACGCCGGGCTGCCGGTGATTGAGGACAATAACCTGCTGCGCGCGGACGGGGCCGATGGCCTGGCCCATGGCGCCGTCACTGACGCCGCAGAAACCTCAGTCATTGAAATCCCGCGCATCGCCCGTGCGCTGGGCCATCGCGACTTCCGTCTTTTCTGGACCGGCAACTTCCTTTCCAACATCGGCACATGGATGCAGAACGTTGCCCAGGGCTGGCTCGTGCTCCAGTTGACGAATTCCGCTTTCTGGCTGGGCGTGGTTGGCTTTTGCTCCTCCATTCCAATTCTCCTGTTTGCCCTGATCGGGGGCGTGATTGCCGACCATGTGAACAAGCGCAAACTGCTCATGGTGACGCAATCCGCCATGATGGTCTTTGCCTTCATCATGGCAGCTCTGGCGTATTTTAAAATCAACGGACACCCGCTGATCAATGTGCAGGAGATCGTGCTCCTGGCGCTGGGCACCGGCATTGCCATGTCACTCAACACGCCCAGCTACCAGGCATTGGTGCCGCGGCTTGTCCCCAAGGAAGACCTCACCAATGCCATTGCTCTGAATTCCGCGCAGTTCAACATGTCGCGTGTGCTGGGCCCTACCATGGGCGGATTTGCCATGGCGCTGGTGGGCGTGGCTGGGAACTTCTTCCTGAACGGCTTGAGTTTTCTTGCTGTTCTGCTGGCGCTCACGCGCATCCGTTATACCGAACCGGCTGTGGTGCAGGAAGGCCGCATGTGGGAAAAGCTGAAACAGGGCTTTACCTACGTCTTCAAGCATCCGGAGATGTCGTCATTGGTGCTGCTGGTTGCCATCGGCAGCCTGCTGGCGATTCCCTACCTTACCTTTGTCCCCTACTTTGCCCGCGATGTGCTGCACAGCGACGAGCCCGGACTCGGCCTGCTGATGGCCTGCTCCGGCGCTGGAGCATTTCTGGGCGCTATTACTATCGCGTATATGGCGCACATCCGCCGCCGTGGACTGTTTGTGGTACGCGCCTCCGTGGGCTTCTTCATCGCCATTATCGCTTTTACGTTCTCTCGCAGGTTTTATCTCTCCGGGATCATGCTGATGGTGGCCGGCTATTGCATGATCATCACCGCCGCCACCATCAACTCGCTGCTCCAGCACCTGGCGGAAGACCATATGCGCGGACGTGTGATGAGCATCTATTCCACGGCTTTTCTGGGATTGACGCCCATCGGCTGCCTGATTGCCGGATCACTGGCGCGCGTGATCAGCGCACCCCATGCCATTGCCGGTATGGCTGCACTGGCTCTGCTGGGAAGCATGGGTGTGTATTGGGGAAGAAAAGGCTTGCGGGATTTAGATTGAGGCTGTGCCCCGTCCTTCACTTCGTTAGGGCGGATTCACCCGTGCTCACCCAGCGGCTGGGATCACCTGCAAGAGGGCATTCCGGACCAAGGCCGCACGCTACTTTCTTATCGCGCGCAAAAAAAGAGCATGAAGAGTTTTCTCCATGCTCCTTTTTACAACGCTTAACCCTTAGTTACCTCGGCTGGCTGGCGGAATGATCCCGTTCATCCGCAGATACTCCACGCACTGGCCATAGTGATCAAAGCCATGGGACACGCCAAACGTCGCGGCAAAGAGCCGTGACATTTGGCCCGCGCCGAATGGATTGGGGATGGTAGCTACTGCGTTTTCCGCCGTCATAGATTTTGCTGCACGATGTCCGAGAGTGTAAGAATCTTTCAGATACTTCACGATTTCCGCTTTGCTCGTCATCGAAGCAGGGCCATCACCATTGTTAATGTCAAAGGGTGGCTTCTCCCCGACCATGGGCCCCCACAGCATAAAGTTCAACGTGGCAACGTGCTTGATCTGTTGCGCAAAAGTACGGACGCCCTTGTAATCACTGCCGGGCAGGTTCAGGCTGCTTGGTGCAAAGTTGAATTTGTCTTCCGGCATGGCCTCAGCTGCGCTTACAAACTCGCGCTCGATGATGCCGATTTCTGTATCGATCACACCATCAACCGTTGGCGGTTTCTGGGCTTGCGCGGCAGGCGCTGCGGGCTTGGCCGCGCTTTGCGCAAACATTCCCGCCGTGGAGCACAGCATTGCAAAAAAACAGAGCGTTGTCAGGTATCTCATCCGTCTTCTCCTCCTTCGCTTCACTCGAAGCATACAACCAATCCAGGTATAGGGCATTGGTGAACAAAACATTATCTTGGACGGCTGGCGGGCGGGACAATTCCGTTCATACGCAGGTACTCCACCAGTTGTCCGTAATGATCGTAGCCATGCGTCATCGCGAAGATAGCCAGGTAAATCCGCGTGACTTTGTTCCCCCGAAATTCCACCAGTTCCAGTTCGTTGTTTGCGTTCATTCCGGAGACAGCTTTATGGCCAAACGCAAATGAGTCATTCAGGAATTTCAGAATCTCTGCCCTGGTCCTCAAATTCTCCGGACCATTCGGCGCGTTGAGTCCGGCAGGCTCAGGCTTGCCTGTTAACGGCGCCCAGATGGCAAAGTTGTCAGCGGCAACATGCTTGATCTGCTGAGAGAATGTCCGCACGCTTTTAAACTCACTGCCGGGCAGGTCCAGGCTGGCCGGGCTGTAATCAAACTTGTCTTCCGGCAAGGCCTCGGCGGCGGCAATGAATTGACGTTCCAGGCTGGTGATCTGGCCGTCAAGGACGCTGGCCAGCGCTGGTTGATTCGCCGCCGGCTTGCCTTGCGCTGTGGCAGAGGCAAACACGCCCATCACAAAAGTCAGAAGTCCCATCACGCAAATCGTACTTAGATGTTTCATTCTGTGGACCCTCCGGTTATTTCCTAACGTGAGTGAGCGCCGTCAGGCTGCAATCGATACCTTGGGCCAAGAAGCAACCCTGCGGCCAGGGCCACTGCTGCTGCGGTCAGAGTAAATTGAACTCCCTGACTGGAAGCTACTGCGCCCCACACGCCGCTGCCCAGCGCCAGCCCGCCCTGCAATACCAGCACGTACATGGAAATCACGCGCGCGCGTACCCACGCCGGCGCAGCCGTCTGCGCGGATACATTCAGGGTGGCCAGAATGCTGATCCAGGCCAGTCCGGCGGCAGCGGAAAAAACGGATGCCAGAGCAAGCGTGTGCGAGCGGACCAATCCGCAGAGCGCCACGGCAAAAACAATGGTGGCGTAGCCAATCACTGCGTCCGGCGCAATGCGACGCCGCGCCAGGGACAAAACTCCAGCCCCGGCCAGCGCGCCCACGCCAAAGCAAGCCAGCATTACGCCAAAACCTTCTGCCCCAAATTTGCTGGCGATTAACGGCAGCAGCGCCCAGAACGAACTGGCAAAAAAAGAAAATGCCAGGGTGCGCACCAGCACGCTGCGGATCCGTGGCTCCTGCCGCGCATACCTCAGACCTACGGCGATTGCGCCGGAGAATGTGCTGGTCCCATTGCGACGCTCGGTGTTGGCCGGCTTCCAGTGGTAAAGAAAAAGGATCACTCCAAAAAAAGAAACGGCATTCAACAGAAATGCCCGGCCTGAGCCTGCTGTTCCTGAGCCGGTTGCAGCGATCACCAGGCCACCCAGTGCGGGGCCAACGGCCCGCGCAATGTTGAATCCGGCGGAATTCAGCGCCACGGCGGCCACCAGCTTTTCTGGCGGCACCAGATCCGGCGTAAGCGACTGCCACGCAGGATCGTTCATTACGGCTCCCACGCCCAGCAGGAAGGTAAAGACCAGAAGGATTTGTGGCGTCACCGTCCGCGTGAGAGTCATCACGCCCAACACCGTTGCGGCGGCAACCATGATGCTTTGGGTAAAGAGCAGAAACTTGCGCCGGTCAACAATATCCGCCAGCGCGCCGGCAGGAAGCGCGATCAGCAGTACAGGCAGGCTGACGGCCACAGTCACGAGTGAAACCCACATGGGCGAACTGGTCAGCGAGGTCATGAGCCAGCCCGTTGCTACGGCCTGCATCCAGCTTCCGGTATAGGAGATGACCGCCGCGATCCATAAGCTCCGGAACAGAGGCTCACGCAACGGCGAAAATGCGGAATGATGGACCGGAGCCACATGCACGGAGGCGGGATTTTCCATGGGACTAGCGGGCCTCGAAGAAGAAACTGCGGACATGACAAATCATTGGACTGCCTCTCCCACAGGATCGTGAGCGGGCGATCCGGAAAATGGCCATTCTTTGCGGCGCAACGAGCGCGCCAGAAAAATAACAATGCCAAACACTGCAATGACAGCCCCAAACTTGATTTCTTTAAGGCTGGGTCGAGCATAAAGAATGTAGATAAATCCCATTGCTGCCAGCAGCGCTGGAATGGGATAAAGATACATGCGAAAGGGACGAGGGAAAGATGGATGCCGTGTCCGTAACAGCAGCAAGCCAAAAACCTGCATCAGGAACTGGACCATAATGCGGATCACCACCAGCGATGCCAGCACATCCTTGAGCGGGAACATGCAGAAAAGCGTAGTGACAACGGCCAAGGTCAGCAGCGATACATGAGGAAAGCCATGCCGGGGATGCAGCTTTCCATAGACGCGAAAGTAGTTGCCGTCACGCGCTGCCGCATAAGGGACGCGCGAGTACCCCAGCATGAGTGAAAAGACGGACGCGAAGGCCGTCCACATAATCAGGAATGTGCCGAACATTCCCGCCCAGTTTCCAAACGTGCGCTGCAATAATGTTGAAGCAATGTAGTAGCGCGCTTCATGCGCTCCCACCTGGTCCAGCTCCTGCCATGGCATAACTCCCAGGATGCTTATATTCATCACCAGGTAAAGCACAGCCACGATTCCAATGGAATACAGAATGGCTCGTGGAATATTTCGCTCCGGCTGCTTGATCTCCCCGCCCAGAAAGCAAACATTGTAGTAGCCCCAATAATCGTAGGTGGCGATGAGCATGGCTGAACCCAGCCCGAGAAAAAAATTGTTGGACAGCGTAAAAGCACCCGCCGGAAAACTGAAGGCGCGGGCGGCATTAAAGTGGGTGAATCC
>DAHUXF010000198.1 GCA_027307295.1 Acidobacteriaceae bacterium | reverse complement strand
GGGCTACCAGTTCAACATTATTCTGCGCGGCCGCGAGGCCACGCCTTTTGAGAAGTGACAGCGCTCATGGACATGACACCCACGCCGTCGCAGACCGTTGGCCCATTTTTTCATCTGGGCTGTACTGGCTCCGCGTCGCTGGGCTGCCTGGTGACCGCAGCCACCCAGGGGCAGCGCATAAGGTTGACCTGCCGGGTCTTTGACGGCGAGGGCGCTGCCGTTCCCGATGCGATGTTAGAGATCTGGCAGGCCAATGCCGCTGGCCGCTATGATCATCCGGAAGACACAAGGGCGTTGCCGCTGGATCCCAGCTTTCACGGATTTGGCCGTCTTGCCACTGACAGCAGCGGCACATGCGAGTTTGAAACGATTCATCCCGGACGCGTGCCGGCGAATGACGGTACGCTCCAGGCCCCGCACATCAATGTTTCAGTGTTTGCGCGCGGACTATTGAAGGCGCTCGCAACACGCATTTACTTTGCCGGCGACCCTGCCAACGCCGCAGACCCGGTATTGCAGCTTGTGCCGGAGGAGCGCCGGAACACGCTTCTGGCCCAGGCGGACAGCGCCCAAGCAGGCAACTGGCGCTTTGATATTCATCTTTGCGGCGGGAATGAAACCGTCTTCTTTGATGTCTGAGGCATCCTCACGTATTCTTGCAGATTGAGGTTAATGGCCGGTACGGAGGTGGCATGGCAGCACGTTTGATGGAGAGCCTGGCGACCACGGCCCCGTTGGCCGAACTCTTCTCCGATGCCACCGTATTGCAGGCCATGCTGGAATTTGAAGTTGCGCTGGCGCGGGTGGAAGCGCGGCTGAAGATCATTCCTCGCTCTGCCGCGCAAGCCATCTCCTCGGCGGCAAACCCCGGCAGGCTGGATGCCACGCAGATCGCCGCCGGTACGCTGGGCAGCGGAACGCCGGCAGCGCCTTTTGTCCGCGCATTGACAGAACTGGTGCGTTCGCAAAATGCTACTGCTGCCGGCTACGTCCACTGGGGCGCGACCAGCCAGGATGTCTGCGACACGGCCCTGGTGCTTTTGCTGCGGAAAGCGCAGGGGATTTTTGAATCCGATCTGCGCCGCCTGGAAAAAGCATTGCACCGGCTGGCGGAGAAGCATCGCAGCACGGTAATGCTGGGACGCACACTGATGCAGCCCGCGCCTCCTGTCACCTTCGGATTGAAAGCGGCGGGCTGGCTGGGATCAATCCGCCGCTCGCATCAGCGGCTGGCTTCCTCATTTGATCAGGCGCTTGTTCTTCAATTCGGCGGAGCCAGCGGCACACTTGCTTCTCTGGGACAGCAAGGCCGTGACGTAGCGCAAGCGCTTGCCAAAGAACTGAAGCTTGCATGTCCGGAAGCGCCATGGCATGCGCACCGTGACCGTCTTGCCGAACTGGTTTGTGCCTGCGGCGTACTGACAGGCTCTTTGGGGAAGATGGCCCGCGATATCGGCCTGCTGGCGCAACATGAGGTTGCAGAGCTTGCTGAACCGGGCGCGCCGGGACGCGGTGGTTCCTCCACCATGCCGCATAAGCAAAATCCTGTTGGTTCGGCGGCCACACTGGCTGTGGCGCAAAGAGTGCCGGGGCTGGTTGCAAGTTTTCTTTCCGCCATGGTGCAGGAGCATGAGCGCGCGCTGGGAGGATGGCAGGCCGAGTGGCCGGTTGTTTCTGAAGTTGTCCAGAGCACTGGATTAGCGCTGGTTGCCATGGCTGAGACTGCTGAAGGCCTCACAGTGGATGAATATCGCATGCAGGCCAACCTGGAAGCTGCTCATGGGCTCATCTTTGCCGAGCGGGCTGCCATGTTGCTGGCGCAAACGCTGGGCCGCGAGCCAGCGCACGATCTGATCAAGCAAGCTGCAACCAGGACCATCGCGGAGCAGCGCAATTTTACTCAGGTGCTGTTGGAAATGCCGGAGATCAGCGATCATGTTGGCCTGAAGGAGCTGAGAGACTTGGAAAATCCTCAGCATTATCTGGGGTCAGCGGAAGCATTTCGGAAGGCCCTGCTGCGTACTTCGGCTTCAGCAGGGACGCGGCGTATATCTAGTCTAAGTAAGAAGAGGTGAGCTTTGCCTTTTGCGCACGTCAATCACACACGCATTTTCTATCGCATGGAAGGGCGGTCCGGCAACCCCATGCTGGTCCTGTCGCATTCGTTGGGCTGCGATCACAACATGTGGTCCCCACAGATGCCTGATTTGCTGGAACATTTTCAGGTATTGCGCTATGACAGCCGCGGCCATGGCGCCAGCGATGTCCCTGACGGGGACTACACCCTGGAAGACCTGGGGCAAGACCTGCTTCAGTTGTTGGATCATCTGGAAATCCCCCAGACAGCATTTTGCGGGCTTTCCATGGGCGGAGCTGCCGGACAATGGCTGGCGTTGAACGCGCCCCATCGCCTGAACGCGCTGGTGCTGGCCAATACCTCGCCCAAATTCGGCACGCCGGACGTCTGGGCAGACCGCCGTAAAGCAGTGGCGGATGGCGGCATGGCGGCCATTGCGGATGCAGTGATCCAACGTTTTTTTCTTCCCCGGAACCAGGCTTCCGGGGCCGCGCAATCTGTCCGGTCAGTGTTGCTGGGCACCGATCCCAGGGGCTATACCGGATGCTGCGCCGCGCTCCGCGACTGCGACCATCGCGCGCATCTGGCCCGGATTTCCGTTCCTGCGCTGGTGATTGGCAGTGATCAGGACCCTTCCACGCCATGGAAAGATAATGGTGAAATTCTGGCCCGGGAGATCCCGCTGGCGCGCGGGCTACTCTTGCAGACGGCGCACTTATCTAATCTGGAACAGCCAAGGGCTTTCACCGGCGCGCTTCTGGAATTTCTGCTTTCAGGGGAGCGCTCCGCTGATCCGTTGAAGGCGGGCATGAGCGTGCGCCGCCAGGTGTTGGGCGATGAGCACGTTGAACAGTCATGGGCCAATGCCACGCAACTCACGCGTCCTTTTCAGGAACTTATTACGCGCTACGCATGGGGCGCGGTTTGGGCCCGGCCAGGTCTTGACCATCGTACGCGGCGGCTGCTGGTGATGGCCATTACTGCGGCCCGCAGCCAATGGGACGAGTTCCGTCTCCATCTGCGCGCGGCCCTGGACCATGGAATGGAACATGCCGATGTGCAGGAGACGCTGTTACAGGTGGCAGTCTATGCCGGCGCCCCCGCTGCCAATACGGCATTCCGTATTGCGAAAGAAGAAATAGAACGTCCCGTAAAGAGCTAGAGTTTATTTTCGCGCTACTTTGAGCGAAATATTCTTGTTCTGCTGTTGTCGTTTGCTTTCACTCTCAGTTATGCTGCGAGAAGAAGTAATTTTTATGTCCGTGCTCAATGAAATGCATCAAGCGCCGGAAGACCCCGACCCTGCTGCCCGCAGCGGCCTTGCCGGGACCCATTACCGCGAACGTTGACCCTGATGCCGCAGGCATCCTGACCTATTCGTTCGTTCACGCGCATGCTGGCAGTTTTCTTTTCCGCAGCCTGGTTGGCCGCAACAATGATCAAAGTTGTACCTCCGCTGACCTAGTATTTCCTGTGCCTTTTGGGGCGTGTTTGCGATGAAGCTGAAACTATTCAAACGCGACCTCAAGCTGCCCCGCCGGGTTGCCGGCTTTGGGGTGTTGAAATACCGCATGGTGGCTTTTCTCGCCGTGTTTGGTCCCGGATTCATTACTGCCAATGTCGATAACGACCCCGGAGGAATCCTTACCTACTCACAGGCCGGTGCGAAGCTGGGCTATGTGCTGTTGTGGACGCTGATTCCCACGACGATCGCATTGATTGTTGTGCAGGAGATGGCGGCGCGGATGGGCGCAGTCACAGGCAAGGGGCTGGCGGATCTTATCCGTGAGGAATTTGGCCTGCGCGCCACGTTTTTTACCATGGTAGTGCTGGGGCTGGCGGACTTTGGCAATATCATGGCGGAGTTTGCCGGACTTGCTTCCGGCATGGGAATTTTCGGCGTCAGCAAATATCTTGTGGTGCCGCTGGGCGCGGCCCTGGTGTGGTTCGTGGTGGTGCGCGGCACGTATAAGCCGGTGGAGCGAATCCTTATTCTGGGATCGCTGATTTATTTTGCTTATCCCGTTTCAGCCATTTTGGGGCATCCAGACTGGCGGCAGGCCATCAAAGACACGTTTGTTCCCCACGTGAGCAGCCACGGCGAGTATCTCCTCCTGGTGGTGGGCCTGGTGGGCACCACCATTACTCCCTGGATGCAGTTTTATTTACAGGCATCCATTGTGGAAAAGGGAATTGGCAAGCGGCAGTACTCGCTTTCACGCTGGGACGTGATCCTGGGCTGCATTGTTACAGACGTAATTGCTTTTTTCATTGTGGTGGCCTGCGCCGCAACGCTCTACGTCAGCGGTAACCATGATATTACTGACGCCGCCGATGCCGCGGTCGCTTTAAGGCCCTTGGCCGGTCACTGGGCCTTTCTGCTTTTTGCTGTGGGATTGGTAAATGCTTCACTGCTTTCCGCCGCCATCCTGCCGCTGGCCACTGCGTATAACATCTGTGAAGGCCTGGGAGTGGAGTCTGGCGTGAACAAAAAGTTTTCTGAGGCCCCGACTTTTTACTGGATCTATACCCTGCTGATCGCGGGCGGCGCGGGCCTGGTGCTGATTCCACATCTTCCGCTGATCAAGCTGATTCTTTTCTCCCAGGTGGCAAATGGCATTCTTCTGCCGTTTGTCCTCATCTTTATGCTGAAGCTGGTGAACAAGACAGAGCTGATGGGAACGTACACCAACTCACGCTTCGGCAACATCATTGCCTGGAGCACCAGTGTCATCATGATTCTTCTTACGATTGCGCTGGTATGGACCCAGGTTACAGGCCAGGGCTAATTTAAAGAATTTTTCCCGTACTGATCTTTTTCACCAGCGCGATGTCGGCTTCCAGAAAGTCATAGCCGGGGAGGTCTTTGCGGTCCACCCAGCGCAGGTCACGGAAGATGCGGTTCTGGATTTCACCGTCATAGCGGTCCACGCGATAAAAGTGCAGCTCGATTCCGTGTCCGCCGTCATAGCGGTGCTGCAGCACCAGCACTCTGCGTCCGATCTCGGCATGAATACCTAATTCTTCTTCCAGTTCCCGGCGCAGCGCGGCAGGAAGCTGCTCGTCCGGTTCCACTTTGCCTCCGGGAAACTCCCATTTGAGCGGCATTTTTTGCGCTTCTGTTCGCTGGCAGATCAGAATGTTGTCATCGCGGACGATGAGCGCCGCCACGACCTGCTTCAGTTTTGTTGTGCGCATGGGCCTGGAACCCGGTTTTTCAGTCATTGCACTGTATGTAGTTCAAAAGTAAAACGTAGTTCAAGATTGAAGCATGTACGTGCTATCCGGCATATCACCATTTACGCAGTCTGGACGGATGAGGTGTTCTGGATTCGGCGCAGGCCTTCCCCTCCGGAAAATTTTTCCGGATCAATGGCCGAGGCGAGCGCATGCAGCCCCTTCATCAGCGTGCTTGCCGGCGTGTTCAAAAATTCATCATTGATGCAGTAGACGCGTCCCTCCTGCGCGGCTTTGGTCTGCTCCCATCCCGGTCTTTTGACCACCTTTTCCAGCGGCACGCGGTCGCCCGCGCCACACCATGCCGCCACAATCACATCCGGATTGGCGGAAGCCACATCTTCCACGGTGATTTGCTTTCCGGGTTCGCCCAGAAAGCGTCCGCCGGCGGCTTCCACCAGCTCCGCCACCCAGCGCTGGGAAAGGAACAGAGGTTTGCCCCACTCTTCGCAATAGACCAGCGGTCTTTTGCTATTTGCAGACTTCTGGCGCACGGCTGCAACCTGGTTTTGCATTTCCTCAACTAACGTCAAACCCCGATTTTCTATTC
>DAHUXF010000197.1 GCA_027307295.1 Acidobacteriaceae bacterium | reverse complement strand
ACAGTGGCCATCACGCCCTTCATCAACAGGCGTGCAATTAAATCTTTTGCGCGAACTCCCAGCTTTTCCGCCAGGTCTTTCACGCTGGTGCCCTCGCCAATGGTGATGGACCGCGTGATGGGAAGCGGCTCATTCGACAACGCCAGGCGCGGCGGTGGAACAAAGCCCTTCATCGGTCCTTCTTTGTCTCTGGGGATAAACGGCTGCCCCGGACGGCGCTGCGGGCCGCCTGGTCGCGCCGGTCTTCCCGCCGGTGGCGGAGGCCCACCCGGCCCTACGCCTCCCATTCCTGGACGTGGCGGATATCCGCCGCCGGGACGGGGCGAACTTGTGGGATGTGGGCCGCGACGCTGCTCGCCCGGCCTTCCCTGATAGGGTGGCCGCGATCCTGGGGGACCGCCGCCTCCGGGGCCTGACGGCCGCGGGCGCTGGAAAATTGGCTGGCCGCGAACTACGCCGCCCTGGGGACGCTGTCCAGGGCCGCCCTGCCCTTGCATGGGTCTTACGCCTGGAGCGCCTTGCATGGGCCGGCCTTGCGGCGCAATAGGCGCTGCGGGACGCTGCGGCGGAGGCGCGGTATAAACGGGGCGCGGTCCGGTCTGCGGTGTAATCATTCTCCGCTGCGGAACAATGGGCTGATTCGGTACAGGTTTTGCCGGCGGTGCAACCGGAGCAGCAGCTTGCGGTGTTGCCGCTGCCACTGGTGGTGTGGCTGGCGGTTTTGGCGGTGCAGCCGGAGGAGGCACCACGGTAGCCGCGGGGACATGATGCACAGGCGGAGTAACTACAACCGCCGGCGGAGCCGCTGGTTTTTCCACTTTTTCTACTGGCGGCGGAGGCGCAACCGCAGGCGTAACAGCAGGTCTTACCACTGGAGGTGTTACCACAACACTCTTTTCCGCCGCTGGCGCAGCCGGTTTGGACACAACTGCGGCAGGCTTCTCTGCGGCCGGGGCTGCAGGAGACTGCGGTTTGCTGACCACGGGAGCGGATGGAGCAGGTGGTTTCACGGCAACTGCGGCAGGCGGCACCGCAGGTTTGGCCGGTGGCGCGGGCGGGTGCTGCTGTTGCTGCTCGCGTTCCCTGAGCAGCTTCATCACATCGCCGGGCTTGGAGATCCTGGAGAGGTCGATCTTGGGCCTGACATCAGCGCCACCAGACGATTTCTCCCGTGCAGCAGAGCCGGACTTGGCTGAGAAGTGCTTGCGCACCCGCTCCGCCTCATCCTCCTCAATTGAGCTTGAGTGGGTCTTCTTTTCTACCACGCCCACCTCGTCGAGCACGTCTAAAATAGCTTTGCTCTTCACTTCAAGCTCTCTGGCCAAATCATTGATTCGAATTTTCATCCGCTCTGTATTTCCTCCAAGTTGCTTGCTACGCGATCATAATGACCTCACGGGTTTGACCTGGACTCCGGTGCGTCGTGTGAAATTTCATTACGAGGGTTCTTCTTCTGAATTCGTCTTCTGTTCTGACAGTTCCACTTCCGAAGTGTGCGTTGCGCCCGAATCAGCCGGACTCTCCGCATCCGCTGCTTCTTCGGCGCCTTCGACTGCAACCGCCTCTTCCTCTGTCGCCGGAGCACCGGCTGCTGCGTCCGCAGCCACCTCGCCCGGTTCCGCCGCCGCATCTACAGGGGCAGGCTCAGGAACCGCCGCTGGGACTCCTGTTTCCAGGGTGGAGAAGTAATTATTCACCGCAAGACTGATTTTTTCCACTGTCTTGGGACCTACGCCGGGAAGCTCTTCCAGTTGCTCCGGCGTCATGTCCGCCAGGGCCTCCACGGTGGAAATGCCGGCTTCATGCAACTTGCCGATCAGGGCTTCACCCAGTTCAGTGACCTTTTCCAGCGGAGTTGCCTGCTGGGTCACCAGCGATTCCATCTGCTGCTCAACTTCCTGGCGCTTCTCTTCTTCGCTCTTGATATCGATCTTCCAGCCCAGCAGCTTGGCCGCCAACCGCACGTTCTGCCCTTTCTTGCCGATGGCAAGGGAGAGCTGGCTGTCATCCACCACCACTTCCAGGTGCTTGTCTGACTGGTCTACCACGGTCACGCGGCTTACTTTGGCCGGTTGCAGGGCTTTCTCTGCAAACACCACCGGGTCCTCGTGGTATTCGATAATGTCAATCTTTTCTCCGCGCAGCTCGCGGATAATCGACTGCACGCGCATTCCCTTCATGCCTACGCATGCGCCCACGGCGTCTACATCCTTATCGCGTGACATCACTGCAATCTTGGTGCGCTCTCCGGCTTCACGGGCAATGGCCCGGATCTGCACGGTGCCATCGTAAATTTCCGGGACTTCAGTCTGAAACAGGTTCTGCACCAGCTCCGGAGCAGCGCGGGAAACTACCACAGCCGGCCCTTTGGAGTTTTTATCCACGCGGACCAGCACCACGCGCACACGTTCGCCAATGGAAAATGACTCCAGGCGCGACTGCTCTTTCTTGGACATGCGGGCTTCCGCGCGGCCAATGTCAAAAATCACGTCCGGGCCTTCAATGCGCTTGACCGTCGCGTTCAAAATTTCTCCGACGCGCCCGATGTACTCGTTGTACACGGTGTCGCGCTCCGCTTCCCGCACCTTCTGGAAGATGATCTGCTTGGCGATCTGGGCAGAAATGCGGCCCAGCCCCTCAGTAGATTTCAGAAAGCGGACCTCGCCACCGACCTCGGCGTTTGGATCAATGGCCTTGGCTTCATCCAGCGAAATTTCCAGCTGCGGATCTTCAATATCGTCTTCCGAGGGAAGAATGCTCTTCACCGCATACACGCGGATCATGCCGCTTTCTTTATCGAGCTCGCCTTTCAGGTTCTCCTGGCTTTTTTCTTTCTTGCGCGTAGCCGCAACAATGGCGTCTTCCACCGCACTGACTACAATCTGCGGATCAATACCTTTTTCCCGGCTTAGAGCATCGATAACGTTATAAATCTCGCTTGCCATAAAAGACGCTTTCCTTATGATTGCCCTTGCTAAATTTCCGGCACCAGATGGGCCTTCTCAACGTTCGCTAGCTCAATCTCAATCATCTGTCCGGCCTGGGCATGTCCAGGCTTGGGCTTTTTCTTGCCGGTAATCGTCTCCAGGACAATCTTTCCATCCTGGCAGCTTCGCAAATGCCCTTCAAAATGGCGGTTGCCGTTCACCGGTTCCCGCGTCATCAACTTCACCCGGCTGCCGGTGAAGCGCTGATAATCCGCCGGCTTCATCAACTTGCGGTCCAGCCCCGGCGATGAAACTTCCAGCGTATACGCCGCTCCCGGCACTGCATCTTCCACGTCCAGGATGATGGAAACTTCCCGGCTGACGTGGGCGCAGTCCTCGTGCGTGACGCCTTCTGGTTTGTCGATGGTAATCCGCAGGGTGCGCGCTTTGCCGCCGCCCCGCATCTCCACCTCAACCACCTCAACCCCATGCGCCGTGGCCACGCGGCCGGCAATTTCGCGAATTGTATTGAGGTCTGCCGCCATCTACTTCCGGTACAACCGGCTCATCAGAGTCCCCTGCCGCCCGGAGGAACAACAACCTTCCTCAGCGGTTTGGAACCTGGCGACAAATTAAGCCCAAAAATAAAGTGGGCCTGCCGCCCACTGGTACGTTCGCCACGAATTGGGGACTTCAAACCCACTCAGGCCCACCTTCCAGCCTGAGCCGAAACCAGCTCTAACTTCTTTATAATACGCTTATTGCGGGCAAAAAACAATGCACCGGCAGGCTAAAAGCGGCGGTCTGCAATGATTTTCTTCATCCAGAAACCTATTCTTTGCTTATAATTCGCCGCTTCCCCGGCGGCGCGATAGAAAATGGCAAAATCGGCAAGTGGCAATCAGCAGTTGGCAATTGGCAGATTACGGTTTCATACCTGAGGTTGGCCTGTGTTTTACATAATCACCACGAATCGGCGAATCGGGAATATTTGCGCTTTTCGCATTTGCAAATCTACGGAAACTCTTACCACCGAGGCACTGAGAAGATACTTATCAACAATCTCCTGGCTGCGCTTCTAATTCGCGCTTTTCGCGTTGATTCGCAGCCAAAATCTCCTGATCTGCGTTCATCTGCGCAAATCTGCGGCTGCCCTGAGCAGTTGGCAAATAGCAATTGGCAATTGGCGGCGGCAATTCATATCCCGTTGGCAAGTTATAACCCACATCGGATGTACCCAAGAATCGGCAGATCGGGGAAATTATTTGCTCTTTTCGCGTTGACTCGCAGCCAAAATCTCCTGATCTGCGCTCATCTGCGCAAATCTGCGGCTACCCTGCTCTTCGATTTTTTAATCCGTGGACCATGTCAAGTTGGGTTATTTTTAATAGCCGTGGAGGTGGTGTTTGATGAGATGCCGGATATGGATTGTCCTTCTTCTTGCTCTGCTTCCAGCATGTGCCACCGGCCAGGGCTGCACTACGACCGTGCTTGTCTCCTTTTATGATCAGCTGACTACCAGCGAAATCGAGACGCTGAAAGCCGAAGACATTGAAGTAAAGGCCGACGGCAAAACTCTGCCCATTGTTTCTTTCAACCACGAGTTCAGCAACCGGCTGCTAATTTTGCTGGAAACGGAAGGCGCCAGCAAGAATGACAAAATTGAAGAAACCGTAAATATGGCAATGCGCCAGGCCCGGACCGCGCCCGAAGGGAAGCCGGTGGCTTTCGGGATTTTCGCCGAAAAATCATTATTCACCAAAGAGTTCATCGCCGATCCGGAAAAGCGCGCCGCTGCCGTTAACGATGTGTTTGAACAGGCCGGGACCATGGGGAAACATGTGGCGCTCTGGGACGCCCTGCATCAGGCAATCGCTCTTTTTGGCCCGCATCAGCCGGGCGACACCATTCTGCTGGTCGGCGAGCCTTACGACGACAAGAGCAGCCACTCTGGGCATGACGTAGAGAAAGAACTGATCGCCCATGGCACGCGGCTGTTCGTCATGCGAAGAATCCGTGGAAGCCGCGTTGACCGCGACTTTCTCTGGAAGTCTCACGAACTTGAGAAGGCCGTGCTGGAGCGGACAACCCGTGAAACCGGCGGCCTGCTGAGCGAATACGTTCCGTCATTAATACGCTTTGGCTGGGCCGGCTACATGCTGGAGATGAAGGTACCGGACGGAATGGCCCGCACGCAAAAATGGAAAGTGCAATTCCGCGGAACGGCGGCACAGACGCACAGAAAAACAAATTTCTACTATCAGGCTGCATTCCCGGCCTGTGCGGTAACAGTTTCACAGCACCAATAAAAACACGCCCATTGCGGGGCGCGTTTTTATTGCTTAAAAGATTGTGGCAGCTACTTCTTTTCGTCTTCCTTGCCGCCCTGTTCCGCTTCGGCAGCGGCCTGTTGCTCTTCCATCTGCTTGCGGACTTCTTCCTGGCGCTTGGTGCGGATCTCCGCCCGCTTGGCGCGCTTGGCCTCAATGACCTTCTCGCTGCCCAGCAACTCAATGAAGCAGGTTGCCGCTCCATCGCCCGCGCGCCATCCTTTATGGATAATGCGCAGATAACCGCCGTTGCGGTCGCCAAAGCGCGGAGCCACTGTATCAAACAAGCGGGTCACGGACTCGCGAGTAAGAAGGTAGCTGCCGGCAAGACGCCGCGCCGCCAGATCGCCACGTTTGCCCAGCGTGATCATCTTTTCCACATGCGGACGCATGGCCTTGGCTTTGGCCGGCGTGGTTTCAAGCCGCTCTTCCATCAGGAGTGAAGTCACCAGGTTGCGCAGAAGCGCGCGACGGTGGCTGGTATTACGTCCAAGTTTTTTCGTATGTCTCTGGTGACGCATGAAAGTTGTCCTTCAGATTTGGTAATCGAGTAATTTTGTAATTTGGTAATTTGGGGCGGAATTGGCCAATTTGAGATCCTTCGCATTTGCTCTGGATTTCCCTGCGGCCTTAGGCC
>DAHUXF010000196.1 GCA_027307295.1 Acidobacteriaceae bacterium | reverse complement strand
GTGGTCCAGCAGGGCTCCTATTCTGCGCCTGCGCTCGAGCGGGGTCGCGGAGGAAGGCAGATCATCGATTGACACAAGGCCCGCTTCAGGCTGGAGCGCCCCGCAGATCATGCGCAGTGTGGTGGTTTTGCCGGCGCCGTTAGGGCCGATGAGTCCGAGAATGCGGCCCTCTTCAACCCGCAAATTGATGCTGTCCAGCGCAACATTGGTTCCAAACGATTTATGGAGACCGCGAGCTTCTATGCATGCCATGTCAGCGCTCCTCTTCTATGGGATTGGACTCTGCGGAATTGGACCCTGTGGGATTCGACTCGCGGGTTTTAGATGGCGCAGCGTCCTGGGGCCGGTCAGCACCATGCAAAAGTTCTTCCGTTGTCAGGCCAAGCCGCTGAATGGTTTCCTGTATCCTGGGCCATTCTTCGGCAAGAAATTTCCGGCGTTCGCCTTGCAGCAACAACTTGCGCGCACCGGAGTTGATGAACATACCCAGGCCGCGCCTGGTTTCCACCAGTCCATCGTCCACCAGTTGTTGATAACCCTTGAGGACCGTAAGTGGATTGACCCGGTATTCGGCGGCGACTGTCCGCACCGAGGGCAGCGGATCGCCTTCCTTCAAGACGCCATCCAGAATCATCGCAATCACCCGGTCGCGAAGCTGGCGGTAAATCGGCTGACTGTCATTCCATTCACGGTCCATCGGGTTTTCCAGTCACCCCCTCTTTAGTGGGCGGAAGCTGTTTGTTGGTTGACGCGCTGCAAGTCAATGTGCGCGTACATTGGCTTATCGCCCGGCATCAGGTAAGTCCAGTCTTCAGTGTGATGGTTGGCGTCAATGATGGTAAACACCGCATGGTCCATGTGTCCGTGCTGGTTACCGCCGGAGAGGTCGACAAAATCAAACTCTACCTTGTTGCAGTCCGGCGAGACCCTGGCTGCCATACGCGGCCGGTTTCCGGCGTCACAATAATGCGTCAGAAGCAGGCGGTCACCATCAAGATACAGCATGGTGACAGGGTGATCGGCGTCCTTATTGGCGGATGTTCCCTTGCCCATCATCTCATGCTTGAGGACGTTGCCACTGGAAGCCACTTGCAGATCAACTTGCATGATGTCTGGCATATCAGGTACCGGTGGAGTGGTTGTTCCACGGCCTTCCCAGGTCCCGGCGAGAGTTTTCAATTTGGCGAAGGACTTCTGCGCATCAGACTGCACAGGTGCCGTAGAAGACTTATGCGCGTCTGATTTATGCGCTTCCTGGGCAAAAGCCGCAGCGGAAACCGAGACGAGCACAACAGATAGCAAAAACCGAAGCAATTTCATGTTCTTTCTCCTTAAGAGATCTTTTGTTTTCGAGCGCATGACTTGAAACCGGCCATTAGCCTAGCAATGGGTTAACGTCAGATCACACGGTATACTGTTATACTTAACTATAACACTATATATGTCAAGAGACATCTCGGCATTATTTATTGATATGCATGAAAGCAAAGGCTTTATAATTTTTTAAGGGGTTCAACGCGGAAGAAGATGGGGCAAAGAAAAGCTTACTATAAATTGTGCACCGTACAGAGCAGGGTCGTGCCCTGGCGATTCAAGCTGTCGCACCAGCTACAGGAAGAGGGGACCGTTCCCTGGCCCCGCGTCATCATCACTGGTCATGCCGGCAAACGGATCATCCTCATCGCCCACCTTCTTGTTTGACGATGTCTGGCCGCCGGGCGTCTTGTTTTTCTCTTCGTCCTTTTTGCGTTCCTCACGCATCTGTTTGAGCTGTTGCTTTTGTTCCAAGGTCAGGACGGCGAGCATCTCTTGATGTGACTTTTTGCGCAGTTCCGCTATCTTCTCTTTCTTCTGCGCATCGCTAAGGGAGTTATCCTGGCGAATCGCCATTGCCTGCTTGCGCAGGTCTTGGCTGATTTGCTGGAACTGCTGCTTCTGCGCATCGGTAAGATTGAGTTTTTGCGCCAGCATGGCCATGCGCTGGCGTTGCATGGCTATGGGATTGCGCTTCTGCCGATTCTGGCCCTGGGGCTGGCTGCTCTGTGCTGCGTCCTTATCTTTGTCCTGCTCACTGTTTTGATCCTGGGCAATGGCGGCCATGGGCAAAAGCAGAAATGCGGTCAGTGAAGCTAGCAGAGTGCGTTGTAAAAATCGTGGCATTTGGTGTTCCCCTTTGGCGGATAATAACCCTGTGGCACGGACGAAGTTCTTTTCCAGGACATTTCTTCCGTAATCATTCTTCCTACAAACCCAAGGTAACTTTTGCGTTTGGATTGGGTTTGTTACTTTTGGCTTGGTGTTGCTGCCTGTTTGGCCAAAGTTTTGTTGGCAAGCGTTTGTAAACGCAAGACCGGAGAGACAATGAAGAGAATCCTGATACCCGTGGCAATGTGCCTGATGGGTCTGCTGTTATTGGCGCAAGAACACGATCATGACCCGGCTTCGCCTGCCGGACAGAGCGACCTGAACGCCACCACGGAAGCCATGGGACACGGCCATAGCCATGAAGACCATGAGCATATGGGCGCACACATGCACATGACCGAACTGCGCGCTGCAAAACCTGGTGATAATGCGCAGGCGCAGAAAGTGGTGGACCAGGCGCGTCCGGCGCTGGAGCGGTACCGCGATTACAGAATGGCCCTGGCTGACGGCTTCAAGATTTTTCTCCCTAACGTTCCGCAGAAGATGTACCACTTCACCAACTATCAGTACGCCATAGGCGAGGCATTCCGTTTTGACGCCACCAAGCCGACATCACTGCTCTATGAGAAGCATGGCGACGACTATAAGCTCATCGGCGCAATGTATACAGCGCCAGTGCGCTTCAGCGAGGAACAGCTCAATGAGCGGGTCCCGTTGAGCATGGCGCAATGGCACCAGCACGTGAACATGTGCAAGCCGCCCAAAGGACGCGAGATTGAAATGCTGGGCAAGAAACCCAGGTTCGGACTGGCCGGCTCCATCTCCACGCAGGAAGAATGCGAAGTTGCCGGCGGAACATTTATGCCGCATCTATTCGGCTGGATGGTGCATATGTATCCGTGGGAAAAAACTCCGGATGAGATATGGTCCGTGGAGCGCCAACTGAAAGACAAGCCCGGCGCAGAGCACCATGACCATGGCGATATGGCGGGAATGGAGCACAAGCATTAGCTTGCTGCTTACCAGATTCCAATTTCCAGAGCCATGCTGGACTTATCTTTGGTCGCCGGATGCCGCAATGCCGCTACCTGAAAGGGCGTGTCAGCATGGACAATCGGCGGGTCAAGGCTATAACCGTTGGCTTCCAGCGTAAGCCGTGCTTTCAAGCCGAAAAATTCCGTGAGTTCTGCATTCTGCTGCGCTCCGGCGCAAACGTAAAGAGAAAGCAAATCGCAGAACTGAAGCACGTCCGTAAACAATTCCAGCGCCTCAGGACTATGCTTTTGTTTTGCGGCCAGCTGTTTTTGGCGGCGGGTTTCACTCTCTAAAAATCGATGGATTTTTCCACGGTCCGCCTCATTGTCCGTCGCGTGTTCTACCCGGTGCCGGCCCAGACGCCAGAAATGCCGGCTCACAATGTATCCCCCAGCCGGACCCACGGACGCAGCGATATCTATGGACTTTTCCCATGCATCCAGGAACTCAAGCACGCTGCATTCGATAAATGATTTTGGACGGCCCTGGCCAGCCGACCGGCTCTGCAAAATGGCTTGCGCATCGGTTACGCCCCAGCCGGCATCATGCAGCGCAATCGCGCGAACCATGGCAGGATCAAGTTTGGGGACCTGCGGGCCGGCCATCCTTGCCGCGATCTCACCGGCCAGCGCCGCATGGGAAGGCTGCGTGATCATCCAGCAACTGGTAAAAGATTGCCGCTGAATCTCTTCCACCGTGTTCCAGGCTGGCAGAAACTCCTGGCTCGTGGGAGCCGCCGGTTCCAGCGGACGCAGGATCATCGGCCCGGACGCCGCTTGGCCATGCGCCGCGAAACTGCTACGGCCTTTGCCGGGCCGCTGCTGGAAGGCGGCTTCCTGATGCCATCCAGCAATTCCTTGAGCGCTACTGCATTGTTGTGTTCATCATCGCGGGATGCATACACCAGCGTTATGCGCTCGTGATCATGAATGAGGTTGTAAAGCATCTGGAAATCCGCTGCGGCTTCCGGAGTGCTGAGTTCCTTAAAATAATGTTTTTTGAAAACCATCCAGTTGGCGCTGGAGTGGAACCACTTGCGCAACGCGTCTGAGGGCGCCAGGTTCTTGAGCCAATGGTCAATGCGAGCTTTTTCCTTGCTGATTCCGCGCGGCCACAGCCGGTCCACAAGCACACGCTGGCCGTCAGAAAGCAAAGGTTTCTCGTAAGCGCGTTTTATCTCAACCGGCATGGCGAAAATGGCGTACTGCCCCGGGGGTTTTCAAAACGCTGCACACAAGACATAATAGCCACTTGCGGCAAACATCGTCCATTCTTCTTCTGATGATTCTTGCAACCGGTCTGCTGTCCGGCTGCGGCAAAGACCAGACACTCATGTCTGATGCCGAACTGGGCCTTAACACTCAACAATCGCGTGGCCGGCACGTTTATAAGATTTACTGCCTTAGCTGCCATCCGGCCTATTCTTCCCGAGGCAACAAAGGGCCGGGACTTAAAAATCTCTACAAAAAAGAATACCTGCCCAGCGGCCTGACCGCAACGGATGAACACGTAGTCCAGAGCATCGTACATGGCCGGGGCATGATGCCGCGCTTCGGTGATCAACTGGACCAGCAGGACCTCACGGACTTGATTGCATACCTGCATACGCTTTAACAAGATTGGTCAGTTTCTAGCGAGGACTTGATTCCGGAACCTGCGGCTGGCGCACCCCATGCTGCTCCGCTTCTGTGAGTTCCTTTTCGAACTCCATGCCCTGCTCATACCAAAGAGCAACATTTCGCCAGGCAATGAAGCACGCAAAGCCAAAGATCAGCGGCCACAGGAGGAATGGCATCCAAAGCCCCATGCCCACGAACATCAGAGAAGTGTAGACGCTGGCCATCAGAAATGTGAGCAACGCGCGAAACGCAAGCATCGGCCATGGCACTTTGACGCCGGGATTCATGCTGAGTTCGGGCCCGTCCAGAAAAGAACGCGTAATGTCAGCAGCAATCAGGAGTGCCAGGACCGTAGCGCCGCAATATGCCAGTATCCGCAACGGAGCAATGTGCGATATTCCAGCAACGGCAAACAAGCCCGAAGCCACAAATGGCGCAGCATGCCCGAAGGGAGCATGCAGGGTCGCTAACCAGTCAATGAAGGCGCGTATTTTTTCCGGCACGGCGCACTCCGAATCGGCGGGAATACGTTTGCTGCAATGAGTTTAGCGGCAATGAGAAGGCCCTCAAAGTTACCTTTGTGTCCAGGCGGGGCAAAGCAGGGCCGGACATCGTACAATAGATAAAGAAAATCTCATGGCCAGCTCAGTGGAACTCGTGCAGATTGATGTCTCGCCCCGGCGTCCGCAGCGCAAGCCGGAATGGCTGAAGGCCCGCGCCCCCATGGGCGAGAATTACCATGAACTCAAAAAGCTGGCCCGCACCCTGGACCTGCATACGGTCTGCGAATCGGCGCAGTGCCCCAACATTGGCGAATGCTGGAACCACAAGACTGCAACGTTCATGCTGCTGGGCAATCTGTGCACCCGGCGCTGCGGCTTTTGCGCCGTGCCCAAGGGCAAGCCCGAGCCGCTGGACCTGGACGAGCCTCGCCGCGTGGCGGAAGCCGTGGCCACGCTGAGGCTGAAGCATGCCGTGGTCACCAGCGTGAATCGTGACGACGATCTCATCGGTGGCGCCCGCATGTTTGCGATGGTGATTGAAGAGATTCGCCGCCAGGCTCCAAGTTGCCGCGTCGAAGTCCTCATCCCCGACTTCCA
>DAHUXF010000195.1 GCA_027307295.1 Acidobacteriaceae bacterium | reverse complement strand
CAGATAAAGGGCCGCACGGCGTTCACCCACCACAAAATTGTCCGGCGATGTTTGCGCGGCATAGGCCAGTATGTCCCGGGCCTTCTCCAATTGTTGCCGTCCAATGTAATAGGAAGCCAGCTGCAACTTGAGCTGGGAATTTGCGGGGTCCAGAGCAAGGCCATTGCGGATTGCCGCAAATGTGCTGAGAGGCTCTGAGGCAAATGCTGCTGCGCGGCTCCAGCGCCAGGCCGCAGGCCCAAGGCGCGCAGCTTGCGTCATGTGCTCAACCGCCTCAGATGATCCGCAGAGATGCTCCAGTTCCGCCAAAACTTCAAAATCATTTGCTGTGGCCGCAGAAGCGCGGGTCTGGTCCAGAATGCGCTGGCACGTTCCATCCCGGATGTACCAGTGCAAGGCACGAGGTTGGGAAGGCAGACGGAAAGGGCTGAAATCATCCAGGGCAGCGGCTGCTTCGGCTTTGATGAGCGCATCTTCTGTGTCCGTTTGCTTCACGGATTCAAGCATTTGCTGCACGTGCTGCCGGTCATCCACGTAGTCGCGTAAATGCTCAATGCGGTCCAGGAGCACCAGCTTTTGCAGTTCGCTGGCGGCCGTCCATTGGGACTTGAGGTGTTGCAGTTCCAGGTCGTAAGGATTGCGAGTTTGGGCGCGCAGCGCCAGGCAGGGCACAAGAAGACAAACCAGCGGCATGTGTCGCAGCAGGTTGCGCATCTGCATCTTCCGGAAACACCCAGCCCTCGGGGGAGGTAGAAACGAAATGCCCTGGGCGGCGGTTACCGCCCAGGGAAAAATCGCAAATCAAGCCAAGCCGCTCGCTTCTCCTGCTCCGTTCCCCAGGTTTACTCATACGTCGCCGGAGAGGTCGCTAACTCGTCTTGATTGAGGTTAAGGTGGAGTTAGTATTCAGTCAGCCGCAATGTACAGGTATTGATCGAAAGACCTAGAGGGTAGGTAAAAGAGACCTTAGGGCGAATGCCGGGCATCCCTTGGCTGCTGCGGACCATCAGAGGGGCAAGACTGGGAGTGTCCGCCATGGTACGCATCCTCACCTTTATTCTAGCTGGCAGCTGTTGGATTGCTGCATTTGCTCAGGACACCCATCTGCGGGAACCCGCTTCCGGCATCATGCTTGCTCATTCAGCCTTTGCCCACGGCTATCGCCACGGCTATGAAGAGGGGTACCATGCGGGAAATATCGATATCAATATGGGCCGCGTGTTGCGCACACGTCCGGAAGAGTGCCGCGGACTCAACAGCGGTTACTCTTCACAATTTGGACCGCGCGCTGTTTTTGATAAGGGCTTCCATGCAGGACTCAGGGCAGGATACAGCGATGGGTACAGGGGGAAAACGTTCCGGGCCGTCCAGGCTCTCCGCGCTGCCTCTGCCGCCTACAAAGAGCCTTTGCCAGGGCCATATGCGCGCTACTTCGATCAGGGCTTTTCGCTTGGTTATAACGACGGCTTCGACCATGGCGGGGCAGCTTCCGCTTCACCGGCAGAGCTGGATGTCCGCCTTGTAGGCTGCAAATCACCTCTGCCGCCGACGCCGAATTCGTTAACCGTCCGCGAAAGCTATTGCGAAGGATACCGCCGCGGTTTTGTTCTGGGCCACGCCGATGGCTTCACGCTGGGGCCGGCATCGGCGCGTCTGGAAGCCAGCAAGTAACCCTTTCCGCTGTGCAAAATCTTGCGCTTCCACTTCTGTACATGTACTCTGCTAACAAATGGGCTTGGGCTGAGGTTCATGATACTTTCAGATCGGGGCCGCCATTTTTGCTTACAATGCACACTAACAAGCCACGGTCTCGGAAGGAGTGTTGATGAAAGCAGGCGCATCGAAACGAACGATTCGCATAGCTGTGGTAGAGAGCGATCCACTGCGGTTTATCGGATTGAAATCTTTATTCGATACGGAAACTGACCTGGAGTTGGTCTCCTGCAGTCTGGCAGAACTGGGTCCCCGAAAAGATATTGACCTGGTGTTGCTGGGCACACGCGCCGGGCAAAACCTGTTTGATGTAATGGCCGGACTGAAGGCCGCCCGTCCTGATCTGCGAATTATTGTTACGGGCAGCGGAGCCGACGACGAAACCATACTGAAGGCCCTGGCCGCTGGCGCAAAGGGTTATGTGGATGAAGCCGCCTCGCCCGCCGAGTTTATTCAGGCCATGAGGATTGTGCACCAGGGTTCCGTCTGGGCCCCGCGCCGCGTGCTTTCCATCTTTATTGAGCGCGTTACTTCATCTCCGGGCCGCATCTTCCCGGCAGGCCGTGTTACCTTCACCGACCGTGAAAAGGAAGTGCTGGAATTACTGGTGGTGGGCCGGTCCAACAAAGAGATCGGGTCCGTGCTGGGCATAGAGGAACGCACGGTAAAAGCCCACGTCGCCAAGTTGATGCGGAAAGTGGGGGTGCAGAACCGCATCGCTCTTTCCGTCCACGCCATTACTCACTCGCTGGTGACATCATCGAAGTAGCCTGTCTTTGCAGGTTGTAAAGGCCCGGTCACAGTCGCCGGGCCTCTGCTTTTTCTAGGACGCTGGACCGCTGATTCTATGCTTGTTGATCTCTTCCCTAAGTACATGTCCTAATTGACAGGTTTAAAGGTACCCCGGTTACTTGCCCGTAAAACCCGGCAGGTGGATACTCTACTCACCTACCACAGAACCTGGGAGACGGGGTTGGACGCGGTCACGAGGGTCACCGTATCCAACCCTTTATTCTTTTTCAGCATCTCCTTTTCTTACCTTCCCAAACGGCTAAAATCATTTTCGAGGAGATTATGAAATCACTGTTGCGTGTTGTGCTGTTTGCACTCCTGGCGGCAAGTGTGTGCCCGGCAGAGACGGCTGCTGGCCGCGTTGAATCGGCAGCTACTGTACTGAATGAAATCATGGCGACGCCGGACAAGGGCATTCCCAGCGACATTCTGGGTTCAGCCAAGTGCGTTGCTGTTGTGCCGTCTCTGTTGAAAGGCGGCTTTATTGTGGGCGGCGCTCATGGCCGGGGCGTGGCTACGTGCCGCATCCCAACCGGCTGGAGCGCTCCGGCGCCGCTTACCACCACGGGCGGAAGCTTCGGGTTTCAGATTGGCGGGCAGGCTGTTGATGTGATCATGGTGGTCATGAATGATCGCGGCATGCAGGCCCTTCTGTCCAGCAAATTCAAGTTAGGCGCTGATATTTCCGTGGCAGCCGGGCCTGTAGGACGCGCCGCTGAAGGTTCTACGGACTGGAAGATGCGCGCTGAAGTGCTGACTTACTCGCGCGCGCGTGGATTGTTTGCAGGCTTGACCCTCAATGGGGCTGTAATCAAACAAGATGAAGACGCGACCCGCGAACTCTATGGACGCATGGTTGACTTCAAGACGATTCTTACCGGCGCTGTGCCGACGCCTCAGGCCGCTGAGTCATTTATTGCCGCAGTACGCCAGGCCGTTGGCACCGATAAAGCTCCTGCACCGGCCCCGCGGAGCGCTACGTCCTCCACTCCGGCAGCTCCGGTGAATCCGCCACCCACGGCCACACCAACTCCTGCGGTCACACCAACCTCTGTGCCCGAGACAGCTCCGGCTCCGGCAGCAGCCCCATCCTCAACTCCGCCGCCGGGTGCCATGAAAACGGATGCTAAAGGGCTGACTCTGGATGCTGCGCTGCGGCGATGAGATAGCAGCGTGAAGCCGCGCCGCTAGACGAGGTTCGGCAGCAAGGACAAAACGGGAGTTTTGAGCTCCCGTTTTATTTTTGCCGTACGCAAAGGCAACGATCAGTGCTTGTGCCCGTGGGGCTTTGCGTTGTTATGTTCGTGGGCTGCTTCGTCATGCATATGCTCGTGTTCTTCCGCTTCTTCTTTGTAAAGCTCTGGAATGCCCAGGCTTCCTTTGGCCGGCAGATGGCGAAGGTAGTGGACAATATTCCACATTTCGCCGTCGTCAAGAATTCCTTTCCATCCTGGCATGCCCGAAGGTGCAATGCCGTTTTCGATGATCCATTTCAATTGCCCATCGGTATAGTCCTGAACGTCTTTGGAAGAGAGATTGGCAACCGGCGGATCCATTTTGCCGGCGAATGGCACGCCGGTATTCTGTCCGTCAAGTCCGTGACAGATCTGGCAATGGTGTCCGAAGTGTTCCTGGCCTTCTGTGAGAGCGCCTGGTGTAAAGGCAATGGGATTTTTTACGTCCTTGCCCCCGATAGTGACCTCGTGTTTGATTTCGCTGACTGCCGCACTTTCCGCCTTATTGGGAGCGCCTGCTTTGCAGCCACAGATAAATAGAATTGTTGCCGTGACAAGAGACGTGTATGAAACTTTCATCCATCCTCTCCTTTGACTTTGACAACTATCTTATCTGCAAGCATATTCCCAGCGAAGTCTCACGTTTAAGAAAATTCAAAAGAACAGACAAGCGTTACGCGAAGATGGGACTCTCCAATTTGAAATATTTTTCGCGTGATGGTACCGTCCCAATTTGCCCTCATTCCGACACAAGCTTGAATATGCCCCTGTGCGCCTGCTGGCAGCGTCGATCGGATTGATGCCCCGCCCTGCAGCCCGTTTTTTCTGCGAAGCCATCGCGCTGCTGTTCTATAACGTGCACCGGCGGCTGCGTAAAGTCGGCTTGCGGAACCTTGATCTGGCCTTTCCCCAAAGAAGCCGCAGTGAAAAACTGAAAATCCTGCGCGCCCTGTTTCGGGGCCTGGGACGCCAGATGGCGGAGTTCGCGCTCTTTCCCCGTTACACAAAAGAAAACGTGTCCCAGGTTGCAATCTATGACGGCTTCCAGAACTTTGCTGAAGCGCAGGCGCGCGGCAAAGGCGTCCTGTTTCTTACCGGACATTTCGGGGGATGGGAGATTGGCTCCTTTGTGCATTCCTTGCACGGGCATCCGATGAACATTGTGGTGCGGCCGTTGGACAATGTTTACATGGACGCCTTTGTGGACCGCTACCGCACGCTCCACGGCAACCGAACTTTCGGCAAGCAGGATTTTGCCCGTGGACTGCTCTCCGCCATGAAACGCGGCGAGGTTGTGGGCATACTCATGGACACCAACATGACTCCGCCGCAGGGAGCGTTTGTTGATTTTTTTGGCATACCTGCCTGTACCGCAACTGGTGTTGCGCGGGTTGCGCTGCATACTGGGGCCGCTGTTTTGCCCGCATTTACCGTGTGGGACCAGTCCCTGGGGAAATACAAGATCCGCTTTGATCCTGCGCTGCAATTGGCCAAAACGGGGGACGACGAAGCTGACGCCATCACGAACACCGCGCTCTTCAATAAAGTGATTGAAAGCTATGCTGCGAGATATCCCGAGCAGTGGCTCTGGGTGCATCGCCGATGGAAGACCCGCCCGCCCGGCGAACCATCTTTATATTCCTGATGCAACTTTGTTGCCGCAGATTTGTGCAGATTTAACGCAGATCAGGAAATTTAGCCGCGAATTAACGCGAAAAGCGCGAATTAGCTGAATGGGTCCCAGCCAAAACTTTTCCGAAAATATGTTTTACCGAGCCTTCGCGCCTGCGTGGCAAAAGTTACTCCAGATTGCTAATTGCCATCTGCCAACTGCTTTAAGTCAGCGGCAGATTTGTGCAGAGTAATTACTTTACCACTGATTTACACAGACGAACACTGATCAGGAAAAGTTAGATCAATCGAAATCCGAACCGGCATCTATCTGCGTAAATCACGAGGCCAGTTCTTCTTCCTTTGTGTTCCTTCGTGTCCTCTGTGGTTTAGCATCAACGCAAATCAGTAAAGAAATTCAGTCGCGAATCATCGCGAAGGGCGCGAATTAGCTGAATGGGCCCGGCAAAAACTCTTAAGTCAGCTGCAGATTTGCAGAGAAATAAACTCTTACCACTGATCTACACGGATGAACACTGATCCAGAAAAAGTTCGAT
>DAHUXF010000194.1 GCA_027307295.1 Acidobacteriaceae bacterium | reverse complement strand
TGATCTGGGTGAGCGGAATCTCATAACCGCAGTTTCTTAGTGCTGAGCGGATACGCTGGCGGCTCTCCCGCACCGCTGCGTCCGGCAAGCCTACGGTCTGGAAGTTTTCTTTCGGGTCACGGGACGGGCTGACATCAACTTCTACCTCAATGATGTTCGCATCAATGCCGAAGACTGCGGCGCTCTGGGTTTTGAACAGCATGAGTTCAGATGTTCTCCTGCCGGGAACGAAATTTCCAGCATATCGTGAGGTAGTCAGAATGTTTTATCGCAAGGACATATTACCTTGTAGGCCGCCTCCATCGTAATCCACCCCCTGCCGGCCATGTTGAATATGCCTTCGCATGCCGAACCACAAAATGCCTGCGGTCAGTAATAAATTTCCCATCATCTCCTCGCGGCCCAGGCAAAAGTATATGACTCTGGGTTGAACCGGGGGTATCAATCAAAGTACTATCAGCTTAATCTCTTCGTGGTATTTATGGTCTGTGGGCGCATCCCAGGGCAAAACGTGAGCGTCTTCACGGCCAGCCTTGCAAAAAAGCTTTCATCAAACCTGCCGGCCATCGCCAACCCACGCGGGGAACAAGCCGGTCCAGAGTAAGGAGCACTATGCAAGACACGCCAGGAAGCAGGAGAGGGCAGCGACGTTTCCATTGCCTCGGTGGAGTTGAGCTGCGCCGTGATGAGAATGCGCCCCCGGTCTTTGGAAATTTGAGCGATGTAAGCCTCACCGGCTGTTATGTTGAAACCGTCTCTACTCTTCCTGTTGGCACGGAGCTGCTCTTTTTGCTGCGCGTGCAGAATAC
This sequence comes from Acidobacteriaceae bacterium, assembly GCA_027307295.1. Taxonomy (GTDB): domain Bacteria; phylum Acidobacteriota; class Terriglobia; order Terriglobales; family Acidobacteriaceae; genus Angelobacter. The sequence goes on along the minus strand of DAHUXF010000194.1, from coordinate 5,186 downwards.
GGTTGTGCGCGGGCGAGCCCAGGTCAGGACCTCACACCATGCCGTGGGCGTTGGCCTGGTGTTTAACCATATAGGGGCTGAAGACCGTCAACAGCTTGAGTTTATTGTGGGCACCCTGGCCGGAGCCCAGGACTTTGTCGAGAACACCCAGCGCAGTTCCGTGGCTGAAGACCCATTGCCGCCGTTGCGGCCTCTCTCCGGTGTTGCGGTGCCGCCCATCTCCGGCGGCGCTCCCCCTGATATGTCCAAGCAGATCACCCGCACCATCAATGAACTAAATCAGGTTGAGCAGCAACTGGTCATCGACAAAGTGGACCCGCGCATCATCGCGCAGTTTCATGATGCCGTGGAACATATCCGCCAGACCGCCTGGTCCGTTGTGCAGTGGGTGGATTTGCACTCCACCGGCGGCGATCCTTTTGAAGTCCTGCCGCAACTGGAGGCCGAACGCATGCACATGCTGCGCAAGCTGGCCCACAACGTCACAGCCGATCTTGATTCCGGCAGTCTCAATCGTTTTACTGAAGGCATTGCAGAAGTCTATGAGGTGGTGCATGGCCTGTATCGCGGCCTGAGAAAAATTGTTATCGACTCGCCGGAAGAAAGGTAGACCTGAAAATCTCGAGCGCAGCGAGAGACCCCTATCGCAAGAACCGCTCCTTAGGATAAAGAACCTGAATACCGCAAAGCAGGTTGGTGATTTAGTGTTAAACCACCTCAATATAAGGGAATACCCATCGTTTAAAGCCACCAGGACTCATAAGCCAACATTTCAATGGCTCTGAAGCACCTTCGCGGCCGATAGGTTCCCTAACTACGTTCGGGATTCCAGAATGATCAAACCCGCTCTACCGCCAGCGCCACTGAATTTCCACCGCCCAGGCACAAGGCAGCAATACCGCGCTTGCCATTGCGCCGCATTAATTCATAAATCAGCGTCACCAGCACGCGCGTGCCGCTGGCGCCAATTGGATGCCCCAGGGCCACTGCGCCGCCGTTCACGTTCACGCGCGCCGGGTCCAGCCCCAGTTCTTTGATGACGGCAACGGACTGCACCGAGAAAGCTTCATTGATCTCATACAGATCAACGTCTTCCGGTTTCCATCCTGTCTTGGCCCAGATTTTTCTGATGCCATCTACCGGGGCCATCATCACCCATTCCGGGGCTGTGCCGCTGGTTGCCTGCGCCACCACGCGGACCATGGGCGTTGCGCCCAGTTGCTTTGCCCGCGTAGCCGACGTCACCACCACGGCGGCAGCGCCGTCATTCATGGTGGAAGCGTTCCCGGCGGTCACAGTGCCATCTTTCTTGAAGACGGGTTTCAGGTTTCCCAACGCTTGCGCGGAAGAGTCTTCGCGCGGGCCTTCATCCTTATCGAACAAAGCTGGCGCTTCGCCCTTCTTTTTTGCCGGAAGCTCCACCGCGACCACCTGGCTCTTAAAGCGGCATTCCTTCCATGCCTGCACCGCCTTGCGATGCGAGTTTACGGCGTATTCATCCTGCTGCTCGCGCGTGACGCCGTATTTCTGCGCCACGTTTTCGCCCGTCATGCCCATGTGATAGTTGTTGTAAATGTCCCAGAGGCCGTCATTGACCACGGAGTCAATGATCTGCGAATTTCCCAGACGGTATCCTTTGCGCGCCTGCGGCAACAAATAAGGTGCATTGGTCATGGACTCCATGCCGCCGGCGACAACGATTTCCGCATTGCCGGTTTGAATGGCCTGCGTCGCCAGGGCCACGGCTTTTAATCCTGAGCCGCAAACCTTATTGATGGTCATGGCGCCCACCGTATTGGCAAGACCGCCGTTGAGCGCTGCCTGGCGGGCGGGGTTCTGCCCCAGGCCTGCCGCCACCACCAACCCCATGATGCATTCATCCACCTGCGCGGGATCAACGCTGGCGCGCTTCACCGCTTCGCGCACGGCAATGGCCCCAAGCTGCGGAGCGGAAAACGGCTCCAGCGATCCCTGAAACTTTCCAATCGGCGTACGCACGCCGCTGATGATTACCACGTCTTCCATAAATGTCTCCTTAGCAAATCCAAACCCTTCATTATAAGATGAGCGGCAGCGCAATAGCGCTTCCAAAAACCAATGTCACCCGATTCCCAGCCCACGCCTGCCAGTCCTTTGCCGGAACCTTCCGCGAGCGCCAGCGGAGATTCGCCGGCCATCAGCCGAAAACTCATTGCTCCCATTTGGCACACCGTGCTGATCGTGGCCATTGTGGTGACCTTCTCCTTTCTTGGATCGAATCCGCAACAACACGCCAGCACCAGCCCATACGCCCGAATTGCCCTTTACGGCGGTACGTTTTTGTTTGAGCTGATCATCGTGCTGCTCATCTGGTTCTGGATTCACCGCTCCGGTCTCTCCATGCGTGACCTGATCGGTGGACGATGGAAGACCATGGAATCCTTTCTGCTCGATATCGCCCTGGCCATCGGGTTCCTGATAGCCGCGAATGCGGTGCTGGTGGGCGCGCGCATTGCCCTGGGCACGCTTGACCTTCATCACATGGACAAGCAACTGGCGGAAACCAAGCGCATGCTGGGCCACATGATTCCGCGCACCAAGGTCGAAGCAGGACTGTTCGTGGGCCTGAGCGTTGCCGCCGGCCTGTTTGAAGAGATCATCTTTCGCGGATACCTGCAGCGCCAGTTCGTGGCATTGTTAGGTAATGCTTATCTTGGCATTGTGGCTTCCGCCGTCATCTTCGGCCTGGCCCATGCATATCAGGGCGGCCGCATGATGATTGCCATTGGAATCTATGGCGCAATGTTCGGACTGCTGGCGCATTTCCGCAAAAGCCTGCGCCCCGGCATGATGGCGCACGCAACCCAGGACGCCTACTCCGGTATCGCACTTTTTTTTCTTGCCCGGTCCATGTAATTTTCGCCGGTGACGGGAATATTTCGCCGGAACGCCATATCCCGGAAAAAATTTTTGTTACCAAAGGTACTTGCCAGGAGACCGCTGAAACGCACGCACGCATGCTGTTTTGTTTCGCAAGGGCACTGCGTTCCTGGCGATGAATGCAATGAAACCCGCATGGCACAAGCACTTTTCGCATCGCGGCAGAATTTGTTTTTCATCCGGCTACTCCCCTCTGCCAACCACGATGCACGCTTTCGCATCGCGGAACACACCGGCAATCAAAAATGACATCAATTTTTTTCTTGACTTCGATTTTCAACCACTCTATACATTCATCAATTGCGGTTTTTTACTTAGGACCGCACATCCATGAAAAATGGAAAAGGGAGAATAGAAACATGGCAACCAAGAAAAAGGCAAAGAAGAAGAGCAAGAAGAAATAACTGCTTCTTCAACCGCAAAACCCTGAGGGGGCGCGCAAGCGTCCCCTTTAGTTTTTTGGCGGCACTCGTGAAAGATGGAAAGGTTTGTTTGCAAGTGGCCGGGGAAACGGGCCACCTTTCGTTAAATCGCGGTCAATCCTTCTGCCGCAAGGCTGGCGCGCAAAGCAAAAGCGGAGCGCCAGCTCAAGAGAAACTTCCACCACAAAGGCACTGAGACACGGAGAAAACATGTTTGAGAAGGGTTCTGGTTGGACGCTCTCTGGTGGACGCTCTATGGTTGGATGTTCGAAAGATTCGCGCCTTTCGCGTTGATTCGCGGCCAAATTTAAAGGTATCTGATCTGCGATTATCTGCGCAAAATCTGCGGCGAAGCGGGTAGATCAACTCAGGAACCGCTTAGTCTGAGGCTTTGCTGGCGAAGAGACCATTGGGGCCAGATTCGGCGGGGCCGCTATTGAGAGCGGGGTCGGTGTTTATGGCAGCGTCTGAAATCTCCGGGCTATCAAACTCCAGCGTCAGGTTCCGCGTGGTTGTCTCAACCGGATTCAGTTCAGCAATCGCCTCCGTCACCGGCGCTCCCAGTTCCACAAACTTACGGGCGGAAACCATCACGCGGCTTTCGAGCGAGCCAACCGCCTTGTTATAGGACTCAACGGCACGGTCCAGCCCTTTACCTACGTTCTCCATGTATCCGCCCAGGTTCCGCAGGCGCTCATGCAGTTCTTTGCCCAGCGCGCTGATCTCTTTGGCGTTGCGCGCCAGTTTTTCCTGGTTCCATCCGTAGGCCACCGCTTTGAGCAGCGCAATCAAGGTGGTCGGCGAGGCCGGGATCACTCTCTGCGTGACGCCATACTCAATCAATGCCGGGTCCTGTTCCAGCGCCGCGCTAAAAAATGTTTCGCCCGGCAAGAACATAACTACGAACTCCGGGCAGGACTCAAATTGCTCCCAGTAAGATTTTGAGCTGAGCTGGTTCATGTGCGTGCGGACCTGGGCGGCATGGTCGGCCAGCTTCTGCCGGCGAACATCGTCATTGGTGCTTTCCATGGCGTCCAGATACGCCAGCAGCGGGGTCTTGGCATCCACCACAACGTTCTTCTCCCCCGGCAGTTTCACAATCAGGTCTGGACGGATGCGGCCATTGCCGGTAGTAAACGTCTCCTGCTCCACAAAATCGCAGTAGGGCAGCATGCCGGCAATCTCCACCACGCGCTTCAGTTGGATCTCGCCCCAGCGTCCGCGCACCGTCGGGGTGCGCAGCGCCTTGACCAGATTTCCCGTCTCGCTTTGCAGCTTTTCCTGGGTGGTAATCAGCGACCGCACCTGGTTCGTGAGATCGCCATAGGCCCGATCGCGCACACTTTCCATTTGCCGGATTTGCTCATCCACTTTCCTGAGCGACTCCCCGATAGGGGCAACCAGGTTCTCCACGGCCTGCTGCCGCAGCTCCAGATCGCCTTCCGCTTCACTCTGGAACTTCTCCAGCGTGCTTCGGGCAAGGTCAAGAAACGTCTGGTTGTTGCTCTTGAGCGCGTCTGCGGAGAGCGCCTGGAATTTGTCGCTGAGCGCCTGCTCCATCCGGCCCAGCAGGGCCGTCTTCTCTTCGTTGGCTTTGCGTTCCAGATCAACCGTAGTTTCCAGTTTTGCTATTTCACCGCGCAGCTGGGAGTTCATCTGGGTGGATTTGTCAGCATCAGCGCGAGCATTGAGCAGGTCGCGCTCCTGGGATGATACGCGGGCCCTTAGCACAGCTAGACTCGGACGCAGAAGCAGCCAGGCGATCACAGCTCCCAGCGCTGCGCCCAAGGTTGCCGGCAGAATATTCTCCACGCCCATCATCCACTCACTCCCTTTGAAAATTTT
>DAHUXF010000193.1 GCA_027307295.1 Acidobacteriaceae bacterium | reverse complement strand
TGCTCCGGGATCTCCTACCGGAGTGATGTTCAATGGAAGCCCCAAGGACTTTTTGTTGCCATCAGGAAGATCGGCCTTGTTCCTCTTTGTGACGGAGGACGGTACAGTACAGGGTTGGGCCGGTGGCGCAGCGGCAACGGTGGTTGTGGACAATTCACAGGTGCCCAATGCGGCCAATGGCGCAGTGTACAAAGGTTCTACCATTGCCGAAATCAGAGGCAACAAATTCATTCTGGCGGCCAACTTCCGCAGCGGACGGGTTGACGTCTTCGATACGCACTTCAAACAGGTCCGGCTGTCAGAGGACGCTTTTGACGATGACCGCATTCCACGCGGCTTTGCTCCCTTTAACGTGCAGGGAATCGGTCCGAATATCTATGTGACCTATGCCAAGCAGGATGCCGCCAAACACGATCCGGTGGGCGGCACAGGCTTTGGTTTTGTTGACGTATTCAATAGCGAGGGCCGGCTGCTCCAGCGGTTGCAACATGGACCGTGGTTCAACGCTCCCTGGGGCGCAGTCTGGGCCACTCCCGGTTTCGGCGAGTTCAGCAACACGATCCTGATTGGACAGTTCCGCGGCGGCACCATCGCTGCGTTCAACCCTGTAACCGGACGTTTTCTTGGCAATATGCTGAAAGCTGATGGCACGCCCGTGAACATTGATGGGTTGTGGGCACTCCGCTTCGGCAATGACGGTGTTTCCGGTCCCGCCACCACGCTCTTCTTTACTTCCGGCCCGAACGGTGAAAAAGACGGTCTTTTTGGCATGCTGACCCCGGCAGCCGCAGAGGGAGCCGAGGCCGACGAACAATAACGCAGTCAACTTCTTTTTAAGTTGCTCTTCAGCGGCGAATGCAATCTGCTTCGCCGCTTTTTTTCGGGACGCAGCGTGCCATGCAAACAGGCTGTTTACTAGTATGTGATCTTCATCTTGTCCACATATACGCTGTAGGGCGCGGCGGTGCTGTTGCTGTCCAGTTGTACGGCGTTGGTGAACTGGTTATTCGGCGTGCCGGAGAAAAACGCATTGTGCGTTATGTTCACCGGATAGCGCACTCCATCGACAGTAAGCGCATCATGCAGCACCGTATGAGCAGTGGTGTCATTGTGGTATTCCGCCACAATGTGGTGCCATGTCCCTGGAGTGAATGGCGTGAAGGTGATTCCGGTAGAATCCCAGTGCTTCAGCCCATAATCAAAAATGCGCCACTGTTTGCCGGTATAAAGCGCCTGCCAGCCAAAGTTATAGACCCATCCATTCAGGATTTGCTGGCATTCAAATTCAATGCCCTGCGGCAGGGTTTCCGATCCGGCTGGAATATACAAGTCAAATTCATAGCTGAGCGCAGCGATCTGCGTAGTGACCGGGGTGTGCCTTTGATAGAAGTATCCATTGGTGTAAGGCACAGTTGCGGCAATAGAGAACTGCGTGGCCGCTCCATCTTCACTCGGAGAATTGATGCCCAGCGTGTCCCAGTAAGCGGCTGTTGGCCCGGATGCGCCGTCATTGCCGCAATTGCCGCAGGTCAGCCAGGGCGATTGTTGGACATTGTTAATTACGGTGCTGCTCGGCGTTGTGCCTGGAGTTGGAGTGGGAGCGGGAGTGGGAGCAGGCGTACGGCTCGCCAGGGTAGAAGTAGAGGTATTGCCGCCGCACGACGTGAGAATCAGGGTAACAGCAAAAACCAAGGAAAACGAAGCAATCCAGGGACGCAAGTCAGCCTCCTTCAGGGCATGGTCTGGATAAAGTGGGCAGGCTAACTCTAACGGTGAACGGGCCATTTTGGATTACGACAAAGCCCTGAGATGAAGCAATTCAGGCAAGCAGAAAGGCTACGGACTTTCGTGCGGAAATGACTGATGCATCCTTGGGGCGGAGCTCAAACACTGCTTTTGTCGCGACAAATTTGTGTTTATCTATGTAGTCATGCAGAACAACATAAGCGGTTTAATATCAGCTTCTTCACGCAAGAGCATGAAGTTTTGGTTTTGTATTTGAATGAGGTTGTTGGGACCACTGGTACATGCAGCGGGAACTGGCCGTCCTGCCCATTAGAGCGGGGAAGATGGGCGGCAGCGATGTGTACCTTCGATACTCAGGAACTTCGCATATACGTAACCCCCAGATCAAGGCCCTGCCGTTAATAAAGGCAGGGGCACTTTCTCCGGGAGCTAGTTCTACTTACTGGCCGCGTGAGGCGATGGGAGCATAACGGCGGAAAAAGCTGTTGGCTTTCCATTGGGGCCGATGCTGATCATCCGCGGACCGGATCAGCAATCCGCGAATCACGTCTTCATACTTGCCCGCAGCTGCCAGTTCCACAGGTTGGTCCAGATCGTCGGATGGTGCATGATAGCGCTGCGTCAGCCAGGCTTTGAACAGGTCCTGCTCCGGCGATCCTTTTTCAAACCCAACTTTCATGGCCAGCGCAGGCACGCCATGGCGGATAAAATTGTACTGGTCGCTGCGGATGAAGGAGTTGCGCTGCGGCTCAGGGTCCGGCTGCACGTTCACTCCCTGGGCCTGCGCGACCTCACGCGCCATATCGCCCAGCTCGGATTCCGCCAGGCCATATACGGTCAAAACTTTGAGCGGGACAATGGGCAGGAACATGTCGATATTGATATTCGCGATCATCGATCCCGGTTTCACCGTGGGATGGTCAGTGAAATACCGCGAACCAAGCAGGCCTTTTTCTTCTGCGGTAACAAACACGAAGAGCAGGGACCGCTTGAGCGTCCTGGGTTTCAACGTGCGCAATACATCCAGCAGCACGGCGCTGCCGGAAGCGTTGTCCATGGCGCCGTTATAAATGCGGTCGCCATTGATCGGCTCTCCAATTCCTATATGGTCAAGATGCGCGGAGAGCACCACGTATTCATCCTTTAGCTTTGGATCAGCGCCGGGGAGCAACGCCACCAGGTTGGCCGATTCAACTTCTTTCCGGTTCACCGCCGCACGGGCTTTAATGGTACTGGCTAGCGGAAACCTGGGCAGGGGCTTGCGCTCTTTTGCAAGATTGAGGATCTCCTGCCACGTATGGCCAGAGTCTTCGAATAGCTTGGCTGCTTTTTCAGGATTAAATGCCACTGCCAACTCTTGTCCCGCAGTTTCGTCGAACTCCGCGCCTTTCAGCGCCATGTTCGGATGCGCACGATTGGCCGAGATGCGCGACCACGGGATGTCCATCGCATTAGGATTCAGGATGGTAATCACTCCCACAGCGCCGGCTTTGTGCAGCGCCTTCCAGCGCTCCCCGGCAGACTGGTAATGCGATGCCAGCGCTCCGGGAATCTCTTCCGGCGCTCCGGCCACAATGACCGCGACTTTCCCGTGCAGGTCCAGACCAGCCAGATCGTCATAGTTATTCTCTGGCACGCTCAAACCATACCCGGCAAACACCAGGGGCGCTTCCATGGTGGGAGCCAGGTCAATGCGCGTGCTGAAGATGGCGTCCTCACCCAGCGTAAGAGGTGCAATGGCCCCCTTGTGGACCAGCGTCAGGCTGGAATCTTTTTCTATGATCTGCCGCGACACAAAATGCACAGGCTGGTAAAAGCCCTTTGTGCCTGCCGGCTCCAGCCCCGCTCGCTTCAACTGCTCAACAACATACTCCTGCGCTTTGTGCAGGCCGGGGCTTCCGGTCTCGCGCCCTTCCATGTCATCAGAGGCCAGCACTTTCACATAATTCCACCAACTCTTGCCGTCAAAGTGGGCCTCTGCAGGGGAAGTGGAGCCGCCCCCTGCGCTTTCGAGGCCGCTGATGGCGACCACCGGTTTCAGTGTGGTTGTTGGTTGAGCATAAGCGCTCAAGGCAATCATTCCTGCGGCGAAGAGCGAAAAGAGTTTTTTCATGCGTGTGGCCGGCCTCTCCAGAGATTTTCAACGGCAGAAGGATACCATTTGCACCGCGGCGTTGCGCCGCGTTAGACCTTGTGGTTCTGATTTGCGGAGTGCAGCGTCTGCGAGACGGTCTTGGCATATTCGCGCAATTTGTCGAGCGAGGCCTGGAGAGCAGAGGCTTTATCGGCAAGCCCACGCGCGCGGGCGACTGCCATGACTTGCGAGGCCTCCATGCTCAGCCGTTCCAGCGTACTTACCAGATATCCCAGGGCATCGGCGTGTGGCTTCCACAAATAGGCTGATGTAGCCTTGAGGTTGTATTCCTCCACCTCAGCTACCATGCGCGCAAGATACGCCACAATCGTCATCATCATGCCGGCATAGTCCGAGCGGAAGCTTTTCTCGCCCTGATAATCCGCTTTGAAGGATTCAATCTCGGCGGGAGACAGCATGATTTTTGTATTCTTAATGGCAAAACTGGCTGTAACCCGGGAATCGGTGACGCGAACATGTTCCTTGATTGCCAGCCGGGCGGCCTGAATCTTTCCTTCCTGCACGGCATTGTGTACCGCCTGGGAGGGAGCGACCGCCAGCACTTCAGCCTGCAAGGGGTATGATGGCACGTCGCTTTGCGGCCGCGCAGTCCCTGTTTGCGCCGGCGCATTGCTGGAAGGCCCTGGCTGCATCGGCGGAATGGTGGGACGCGGCGCAGGCGCCGGCGGCGGCTGTGTTCCGGTTTGACGGGGTAGAGCACCGGGCGACGTGCGGCCCGGACGCTTGTTGTCCACAGCCTTCTTGTACCTGGAAACCTTGCGGAACTCATCCTGGGCGGAATGGTAGTCTTCGGCGAGAATCTGGTCGGTTTCAACTTCGCTCAGGTTCTTGATTGTGATGTCGCCATCCACGCGGGAAAGAATGCTGCCGCCTTCGCGCTGCACGGTTTCTGCAAACGTCTTGATCTGCACCGCGGCATCGTGGAAAAGCTCGTCGAACTTACGGCCAAACACGTCATTCCATACCGCCATGCTGGCCAGCGCGTCAGGATGATAAAACGAATTGCCGAGCGAATGTTTCAGTTCGCGGACCCGCTGCACGATGTTGGAATCAATGATCTGGTCGAAATGCCTGAATTCTTCCAGCTCCTGGTAAAGATATTCAAACTCCTGCAACAGCTTCACATGTTCCTGCGGCATGGATTCGCAGGAGACATCTCCCAAAGCGCGGTATAACTCCGCTTCAAATGCCAGTGACGCCTGGGAAATGAACGCATAGGCGCTATCCACCTCAGGCCGCTTCCAGACCGCTGTGGTTTTCTGCTCCGTAGGAGGGGTGCGAAACAGATAAGTGATGATGCAGTCGGTTTTGTCACGGTCCCCGGTCCGCCGCGATGCCTTGGTGCTGAGATAGCGAAGAAGCGCGTGCGCTGTTTCAAATCCATCCGGTACCGTCTTCAACGCATCGCGCACCAGAGGAGGAGCCATGGCCAGGTCCAGCAGATCAAGCCACCACTTTAAATGGCGGACCAGTTCGGATGCGCCGTCCGGCGTACCATCCGCGTTTTTGATTTCGGCAGGAACAGGCACACTGTGCCCAAGAGATTTTTCGAGCAATCCAAGATAAAACGTGTGGACGGTTCTTAAATCCTGTAGTTCCTGAAGAGGGTCCTGGCCCAATGTAACCTGCTCCTTAAGGTTTTAGTATTTCCAGGGGAATGAGTAGCCGCAATTGCTGGTTAGTTTAAACCAGCTTAATCTTCCAGACAATCGGAGGGGCCATAACGAATGAGGTAACCACGGGGTGTAAACCGCTGATTCAATGTTGGTTAACTCGAATCAGCGGGGTTCCGTATTTGCAGGTTTTATTTGCCGCCCAACAGCATCTTGGCGATGGTTTGCAGCTGCATGTTTGACGTGCCTTCGTAGATTTTGCCAATTTTTGCGTCGCGGAAATATTTCTCCACCGGGTAATCCTTGGTAAATCCATAGCCGCCATAAATCTCCACCGCAAGAGAAGCAACGCGTTCGGCTACCTGCGAAGCAAACAGCTTGGTCATGGCGGCTTCCTTCACAAAATTCATGCGGGCATCCTTCATACGGGCGGCGTTGTAGACCATCATGCGCACGGCCTCAATCTCAGTCGCCATCTGCGCCAGTTGGAACTGTATGCCCTGGAAATCCGA
>DAHUXF010000192.1 GCA_027307295.1 Acidobacteriaceae bacterium | reverse complement strand
ATGCAAGGTTACAGGATGCACACGAATATGGTTCGCGCCACACTGGAATTGAACGCCGGAGCACGGACCCAGCTTTCCGGCGACCAAGAAACTATACCGGCTCCGGCAGACTCCCATGCCGGGTGCAAAAACCCTCAGGAAAAGGCCGCTTAACGCAGCGCGCTGCACAAATCGACGAACATGACTGGTCTAACAAGAAGATAAATTTATGCCCAAACAAGATCGAAACACCTCACGCTCCAACATCAGAGTCCTGCGCTTTTCTGGCCCTGAAGCTGCGGTACCGCAGATGCAAAGCTCTGACGATGCCCTGGCCGACGCCATCAGAAAAGCCTGGACTCGTAACAAACCTTCACCCGCGCAAAATACCGTTCCACCGGATGCACCTTTGAGCCGCAATGAAATGAGCGGGGAGGAGCGGCCGGCTTCGTAACCTCCTTCCTCTCTTCTCGCTCCCTTGATCTTCCACGGTTAAAATAGGGCCATGCCATTCTCTGATTTCCACGGCAATCATGAGACCGTCAGCCGGTTGCGTGAGATGCTGGCCCGCGATCGCTTTCCCCACGCCGTGATTCTGGCCGGACCCCAGGGCGCAGGCAAATACACCTTGTCCCTGATGCTGGCACGCACCATGAATTGCCTGGACCCGCGGGAGACTGGCGGCCTTCCAGATTTTTGTGGCGTGTGCAGTCATTGTCGGCGCATTGGGCAGGCGGAAGACCTCGATTCAAGATTCGCGGAAGCCGTGGAAGCGCGCGAAGGCCTGCGCGAAACCGACAAACGGGAAACACGCATCCTGGTGCAGACACATCCTGACGTCATGGTGGTGCCTCCTGATCCTCCACAGATGATGATCAAGGTAGACCAGGTGCGGCAGGTCATACAGACCTCTCGTTATAAGCCGCAGGAAGCACGGAGGCGCGTCTTTATCTTTGCCGATTCGGCGTTTATGAAAGAGGCGGCCAACGCCCTGCTGAAAGTACTGGAAGAGCCGCCGGGCTATGCGACCATCTTCCTGCTGGCCCGCAATCCCGGTGAGCTGCTGCCTACCATTCGTTCACGTTGCATAACATTCACGCTGGGAGCGCTGCCTGCTGCGGAGATTGAACAATATCTGGTGAAGGCCCGTCCTGAATGGAACATACGCCAGCGGCAACTAGTGGCCCGCCTCAGCAATGGCGCGGTTGGCCGGGCGCGCACGCTGGAACTGGAAAGCTACATGGCGGCGCGTAAAGACGCGCTGGCTTTGCTCGGTACCGCATTGCGGTCCGCCGACCACTCTGATCTTTTCCGCACCACGGAAACCTATCGCGCGGGCGGCGAAGGCAAAGAAAAGACTGACCGCCTTCTGGCCGCCGTTTATGGCCTCTTAAAAGACCTGATGGCATTGATCTCCGGCGCGCCGGACCTGGTGCGCAATACTGACATTACTGCGGAGCTGAAGTCGCTCGCCGCAGCTGTGGATTTCTCCTGGATCGCGCAGGCCACCCAACAACTGGGACAGGTGCAAAGCGGCATGCGCCGCAACGTGTTGCGGCCTCTTTCCCTGGATGCTTTTGCATTGGCGCTTGAAATGCACGACCGTTAGATGCTGGCGGGGCGTCTCTAAAATTTGTATGGTACGTTGCTTCACTTGGGACTGCGGACAGCACCCGGCAGCCCTTGACCTTTCAGTCAATTGAAATGCTAAAGCTGGCTGTGATACGGTAGCTGTCACTAACCCGCACTGTATACTCGGTCAACATTTCAGGGTTCAGCTCGGCAAGCCGGGTCGGCGACCTCGACCATGCAGTGTTCACAGGCAAGACGGGACAACTATGAAGGACGGAATGGACTCAACAGCGGCTCGCCAGGCTCCCGAACGGATCCAGGACGAGGAATTCGTAAGCCGGAAACTTATCCGGCCCTCCCTGAGCGCACCTGCTCCCCGGACGGAACCTGTTTCCGAGCGTCGCGAACGCCTGGAACGTACTGACCGCGTGCCCTCCAGCATCCCCCGCCGCAACGTTGCGCCGGAACAGACGCACGCAGAAAATTACTACTACCAGAAACAGATCCAGGGCAAAACGCCGGTAGTGGTGGTGATGAAAGATGGCGAAGAAGTGCAGGGTTTTATTGAGTGGTATGACCGCAACTGCATCAAGGTCAACTGCGGCTCCTCTCCTCATCTGCTGATCTATAAACCTTCCATCCGCTATATCTACAAAGCCGGCGAAGCTACCAAACCATAGCGCTGCATGTCTCCACTCTGGACTTCGGTCCTTGGTTTTCTTGCGCGTAATTGGCAGGAGCTTGCCGGGTTCGTCAGCGGAGCTCTCTGCGTGTGGCTGCTGGTCCGGCAGAATATCTGGAACTGGCCCATCGGCATTGCCAATAACATTGTTTATGTCGTCGTTTTCTATAAGTCCGGGCTCTTCGCGGACTCCGGCCTGCAATTCATCTACATGGCGATTGCATTTTATGGCTGGTGGAACTGGCTTTACGGCGGCGTAGACCACTCTAAGCTGAAAGTAAACCGCGCTTCCCTCTCCGGGCTGCTGGGTTATCTTGCCATCGCCGCCGCGTCCACGCTGGTTTTGTACTGGCTCTTGCGGCGCTATACGCCCAGCACTGTCCCTTTCGCTGACGGGCTGACCACCGCACTCTTTCTGACCGCGCAATACATGATGTCACGCAAGCTGCTGGAGAACTGGTGGTTCTGGATCACCGGAGACGTGCTGGTCATCGGCTTGTATGTTTATAAGCACCTGTACCTGACTTCCATTCTCTATGCGGTTTTCCTGGTGATGTGCGTTGCCGGGTTGCTGGAATGGCAAAAGGCATGGAGGCGGATGATGGCGGACATAACTGGACCAGGATTATGAGAAACAAAACCTGCCACGGAAGCCGCGGAGACACAGAGAAAACAAGAGCGGTGCGCTGGCGTAGTGATTTGAGGCTTGTCTTACAAGTCATGAATTGAAGAGCTACTGGGTCGAGTCCCAGCTTTCGCCAAAGCAGCGAAGGCCGGGACACCCCAGCTATCTGGTTTGCCAAAGAGAGTAAGACCGCGTTTCTCGCTGGCCGGGAGTCGCATCCGGGCGATAGAATTCCCCCCATGACCCAAGATTGTCTCCCAAGGATGTTCGCGCTAACCATTTTGCTCAGCGCATTCTTCCCAGCCCATGCGCAAACTGGAGAGCAGCAGCCCGCCCCATCACCTTCGCCTGCTGCCACGGCTGCGCCTTCCAGTCCAGGAGATTCAACCAGACTCATCATCATTAAAGCGCCCATGCCGAGTTATCCCCGGGAAGCAGCTAATAACGGGGTGCAGGGAAAAGTCTGGATTCATCTACTCATCTCTGAAACTGGCGACGTCGAGAGCACCGATATCATTAGCGGAGATCCGGACCTGGCGCGGGCGGCGCAGGATGCGATGAAGAAGTGGAAGTTCAGGCCCTACATCCAGAATGGGAAGCCGGTGAAGGTAAACACAAAGATGCCCTTCGACTTTGCCTTTAAGGACAAAGTTACGGACACCGCTCTCCCGCAGGATTCGTCCCCAAATGTATCGTCATCGGCCGCCGCCACAGCCGGTGAAGGCACATCCGGTGCAACACCCGGCGGAAACCTTCCCCAGCGGCTTAAAGTTTCTTCAGGCGTAGCGGAAGGTCTCAAGCTGCATGATGTCACGCCGGTGTATCCCTACGAGGCGCGGCTAAGCCACATTCAGGGTGACGTTATACTCCAGGCCACGATCGGCAAAGATGGACTGATCCACAACCTCAGAGCGGTCTCAGGCCATCCAATCCTGATCGAAGCCGCCAAGGGCGCCGTGGAACAATGGCGTTACCGTCCATACGTGTTAAAGGGAAGCCCAGTCGAGGTGGAAACTACCATCAAAGTTGTATTCCACATGTAAAACCTGCCCAGCGCTCAGCGGTCGGTAAAAGATCATGTAAAGGTCGACAAACGCAGCGGCGCGACACAGCTTTTCATTCGCGCTCCGCTACGCTGCGCGCCAGCCTGCGGCGCAAGGAAGGAATCTTTTCTACCCTTACCCAGCACTTACTCCTCAGCGCGCAAGCGCGCCTCGGAGATGTGCTGGGCTAACTTCTGGTCGCGCCTAACGGCGCTTCATCTTCGCAGTTGTTGCATTTATCGTCGTTACCATCAGACACAACGTAGGCCGTTGTTACATCGTAGATATTGCCATCCGTTGTAATGTTAGACAGTTTATTACATCAGGATCGCGCTTCCATTAGCCGTAACGTTAGACCGTTGTTGCGATCATGGGCCACACTCAGCCGTATCTTCCAACGGACAAACGCTGATCTGTGAATGACCGAGTCACAAAGGAGACTACCGGAAATCATTTCTCCGCGTCTCCGTGTCTCCGTGGTGAAAAAGCCTTACAATTTCGGCAGCACAATTCCTGACTGCTTCTGGTATTTACCTGCTTTGTCTTTATAGCTTGTTTCGCATGTTTCATCGCCCTGGAAGAACAAAATCTGGCAGAGACCTTCATTGGAATAAATCTTGGCGGGCAGCGGCGTGCTGTTGGAAATTTCCAGCGTCACAAAGCCTTCCCACTCCGGCTCAAACGGCGTCACGTTTACGATGATGCCGCAGCGCGCATATGTTGATTTGCCCACGCAGATGGTCAGGACATCGCGCGGAATCTTGAAGTACTCCACCGACCGGGCCAGCGCAAAAGAGTTTGGCGGGATGAGCACGGAGGAAGCCTGCACGCTCACAAAAGACCGTTCATCAAAATTTTTGGGATCGACAATGGCAGAATTTACGTTGGTAAAAATCTTGAATTCGTCGGCCACGCGCAGGTCATAGCCATAGGAAGAGACGCCGTAAGAAATCACGCCTTCACGCACCTGACGGTCATTGAAAGGGTTAATCATGCCGTGTTCCTGCGCCATGCGGCGGATCCAGCGGTCGCTTTTGATTGCCATTGATTCAGGGGTCCTTGATTTTTACGGGATTTTTGGGGGCGACAAAGAAGCCATCTTATAGGCGAAACTGCTCCATTGACAACCTGCGTAAAAGTCCAATAGCATCTATCAGTTACGCCCTTTCTGATAATTTGAGGAGAGCTGACCGTGATTAAGCTCGATATCATTAACGAAGTGGTCAACAAAACCGGCATCACCAAGACCAAGGCCGAACTGGCCGTGGAAACGGTCTTTGAAAGCATGAAGAAAGCCCTGGGCCAGGGCGAGCGCATTGAACTGCGCGGATTTGGCGTTTTTAACGTGCGGCCGCGCAAAACCGGCATCGGACGCAACCCCAGGACCGGAGCTGAGGTCAATATTCCTCCCGGAAAGGCCGTTCGTTTCAAACCAGGGAAGGAGTTGCAGTCCATCGATTAGCAATCGAAGGTCAGGGCCTGACGCTACCACCAGGAAGGGTCTAGTCATAGCGAAGCTACATTCAATCGACTCATTTCAAGCGACCTAATCGACGAAACAGGCATCCGTTCCATGGCCGATACTCAGGCTCCCCAGGAGTTCCACGTCTTTGATCCTGAACGGCAGGAGATCACAGTTCATGTGATCCAGCCGCCCAAACGGCGCTACTGGCTGCACGCTCTGCTGTTTCTTGCCGCCGTCTTCACCACTCTCTGCATCGGCGCGCGCATGCAGGACACGTTCAACCAAAATCTTGGACTCTTTTCCCAGGACAAAGATTTCTGGCCGTGGCCGTGGATATTCGAGGACTGGCACAGACTGCGTTTGGGGATACCCTTTTCCGCCTCTTTACTTGGCATCCTGACCGCGCATGAGCTGGGGCATTATGTTCTCTGCGTCCGGCGGCGCGTGTTTGCCACGCTGCCATTTTTTATTCCTGCACCCACTCTGATTGGAACGCTGGGAGCTTTCATCCGGATTAAGTCGCCCATCCGCAGCCGCGCTGACCTGTTCGATATAGGCATTGCGGGGCCTATCGCCGGATTTATTGTGGCCGTGCCACTGACGGTGCTGGGGCTTCTGCAATCCAAGCCGCTCACCGGCGCGGCGGCCCAGGCAGCCGCAGC
>DAHUXF010000191.1 GCA_027307295.1 Acidobacteriaceae bacterium | reverse complement strand
GTCAGCGCGGGCGAAGTTGTGGGTCTTGACGTGGCTGACGAAATGTTGCGGCGGGCCGAGCAGACTGCCCCGGAAATTAAAAATGTGCGCTATGTTTGGGGATCAGCAGAGAAGATTCCCGCGCCGGACAATTACTTCAATAAAGTGCTCTCAGTGGAATCGTTTTATTACTATGCCAACCAGGGCCAGGCTCTGGACGAGCTTCGCCGCGTGATGGCTCCGGGAGGCAAGCTGTTTATCCTGATTAATCTCTACAAAGACAACCATTATTCACTGCGCTGGGTGACTGAACTGAAGGTGCCGGTCCAGGCGTTGTCAGAAGCGGAGTATAAAGCACTGCTGGAGCGCCATGGGTTCCGCAAGGTGGAAGCCCTCCGGATTCCCGACCGCAGCCCGTCGCCCGAGGTATATTCCGGCAAATGGTTCAAAAATGCCGGGGAACTCAAAGACTTCAAGCGGATTGGGGCGCTGCTCCTGATCGCAGAAAAATAAGCAGAAAAAGAATCGGTGCGGTTATTTTGATTCCTGCGTGACAATGTGAACGTCCACAATGGGCGCGTTGGCCAGAAAGCGGTTGATGGCTGCCAGGTACAAATATTTCCGCCAGCCATGCACTGCGGAGCGGCCAAAAATCACCTGGGTAATTTTGTGCTCGCGCACATAGGCTGCAACCGTGGTGGCCACAATATTTCCTTTCAGCTGGATGGCCTTGGCGCCTAGGTTTTCCGCAAATTGAATGTTCGCCGTCAAGGCGCGTGTCCGGTCTGGGGTTCGCGCCTTTCCGGTCTCCACATGGATCACAATGAATTCGGCATCCAGGCCGTGCGCCATGCGCGCTCCGCGCGCAATCAATTGTTGTGATGCCGGATTGGAACTGATGCAAACGGCCACACGTTCGCTTACGCCCCAGTTCTGGTCAATGCGCTTGCGCCGGAGATAGGATTCCAGGCTGCGGTCCACCGAATGCGTTACCTGCCGCAACGCCAGTTCACGCAATGCCAGCAGATTGCCGGCGCGGAAAAAATTAGTGAGCGCCTTGTCCGCCCGGTCCAGAGGATAGATATCGCCGCGCCGCATCCTGGTTTGCAGGGCTTCCGGCGTCAGGTCGGCCAGCACCACTTCGTTGGCGCGCTCCAGCACCCAGTCTGGCACCGTTTCCCGTATCTTGATGCCGGTAATGCTCTGCACCGTTGGAGTAATGCTTTCCAGGTGCTGAATATTCATGGTGGAAAGCACGTCAATTTTGGCTTCCAGCATCTCCAGCACATCTTCATAGCGTTTTTTGTGCTTGCTGCCCTCCACGTTGGTGTGCGCCAGCTCATCCACCAGCACCACCTGCGGCTTTCGCGCAACGATGGCGTCAACATCCATCTCTTCAAATCTTGTGCCTTTGTACTCCAGTTCACGGCGCGGCACAGCGGGAAGGTGGCCAATCAGTTCAGCTACGCCTTTGCGTCCATGGGTCTCCACCACGCCGATCACCACATCTTCGCCGCGTCTGCTGCGGCGGATGGCTTCGCTCAGCATGTTGTAGGTCTTGCCGACCCCCGGCGCATAGCCAAGAAAAACTTTAAAGGTCCCGGCGGTCTTTTCCGGGGCAGCCTGCTCCAGCCATTGTTCCGGTGTTTTGGGCACCATGCTCCTTACTGCACACAACTTTTCAATCGGCTACAATCAGCCCGTGAGAGCCGCTGTGCAAGCAATCTTCCGTGGGCTGGCCTGTGCCGGCCTGGTAGCGCTGATCGTTTTTGTATACGTGAAATTGCTGCGCGTCAATCCCACAACGGTGGCCCTGAGTTTTCTCCTGGTGATTCTGGCGGTGGCGGCGGCGTGGGGATTGCGCTATGCCATTCCTTTGTCGCTTGCATCCGCGCTCTGCTTTAATTTTTTCTTTTTACCGCCAGTAGGCACCCTGACCATTGCAGATACACAAAACTGGGTGGCGCTTTTTGCTTTTTTTATCACTTCAGTCATAGCCAGCAATCTTTCCGAGCGGGCGCGACGCCAGACCCTGGAAGCACACCAGCGACGGCAGGAAGTAGAACGGCTTTACACCTTCAGCCAGCAATTGCTGGTTGCGGAAAATATCGTGGAGCTGCTGAAGGCCATTCCCGGCTTTGTGACGGAAACGTTTGCTGCACGGGAAGCCGCCGTTTATCTTTCCACACGCGACCAGGTTTACCGCTCCGGGCCTGACAGCCAGGCGATTTCCTCTGAGAGTCTTAAAGAAGCTGCCTTCCGCGGCGACCTGTTCTTTGACCGGAATGGCCTGCTGGCCGTCGCCCCTTTGCATATGGGCATAAGGACCGTGGGAGCGTTCGGCATTGTGGCCGGGGAATTCCCCTCGCGCCAGACCATGGAGGCCGTAGGCAGCCTCATCGCCACGGCCATTGAAAGGGCAAACGCCGTGGAACGCCTTACCCATACGGAGGCTTCGCGTGAAAGTGAGCGCTTGCGTTCCGCCCTGCTGGATTCTGTGACGCATGAGTTTCGTACGCCACTGACATCCATTAAAGCGTCCGTGACCACGCTGCGTTCCGGAACAAAACTGGATGCCGAGCAACAGGAAGACCTGCTGGCCGTGATTGAAGAAGAGAGTGACCGGCTCAACCGCGTGATTGGCGAGGCCGTGGAGATGGCCCAGTTGGATGCAAAGGAAGTCCGGCTTGATCTCCGTCCCCACCAGATGCGTGAGGCCATTGACGCGGCCCTGGCTGAATCAAAACATGCGCTGGGCGACCGTCCGGTGGAGGTGCGGTTACCGGACCATCTTCCTTTCGTCATGATGGACGCCGGCTGGATCAAGAAGGTCTTGCAGCATTTGTTTGAAAATGCTGCCAAATATTCGCCTCCGGGGTCGCCTATCTACATCAGCAGCGAAGTCAGGAATGACCGCCTTATCACCAGCGTTGCCGACCGCGGCTCCGGCATTGACGATCTGGAGCGCTCCATGATTTTCGATAAGTTTTATCGCGGTCAGAGCCAGCGCTATCGCGTGCAGGGGACGGGCATGGGACTGGCCATTGTCAAAGCCATTGTGGAAGCCCACAGCGGACGCATTGAAGTCACCAGCCAGTTGGGCCACGGCTCAGTCTTTTCTTTTGGACTGCCGCTGGTTTCAGTGTAGGCGGTTTTTTAGTGAAGTTGTTTTTACCAAAGAGGAATGGAAATTACGAGTGAGAGGGCGGAGCCAAGGCTTTTGAGGCCAGCGGCAAGGTGCATGCCGACAAGAATCATCCCAATCAGGTCGTATCAGCAAACATTCTTGCAAAGAACTCTCTACGCGGCCTTAGCCAGCACCTTCAGGATCTTTGGGCTAGCCCTCGCACACGCTCCGCTTCGCTCAGGATGATTTACTCAGTCCCCAGAGAAACAATACAGTTGAGGCAACGCAGGCGAGCCCGACGCTCATAAACAGGACCGTCACCAGTCCTTCCTGCCAGGGCAGTGCGTTATGGCCGGCTCCGGTAATAGGTGAAAGAGCTGCGGTACCTAGGACGGCCGCCAGCGTGGTGACCGCCCAGTTTACATAGGCGCCGTAAAGCGCACTCCAGTAGGCAATTTGTTTCAGTAACGACGTGAGCCTTACCTCCATCCAAACGGCGCCGAGCAAAACCAGGAAAGTTCCATTCATAACGCCTTCCAGATGGGCAGCGAGTCCCATACGGGGGTTGGCGAACTTGCTCTCGGCAAAGCCGGTGAACAGGCCCAGCAGAAACAGTAGCATTCCATGCCACATTAATCGACGCTTGTTATCTTGCATGCGGATTTCTCTACTTTCCGTTGCAGTGTGCCAGGGCGAGTCTAGAGCATTTTTGTTGTTCGCATGACTTTTATTCAGGTGTTGTGGCCCAATCTCCGTCATTACTGCAATGAAAGTAGGCGTATTTGCCTGCGTCAAAGATCCGCTCAATACCGGCAAATGCCGCGTTTGCATGACCCCTCATAACTCTGTCACACTAAAGAGATTTCCTCTCGTCGAAATCGCAGTCTGAGAGGTATCCGCCGTGGAGGTCTCCGTGCCTCCGTGGTGAAATTGGTTTTTATAAAAGAGTATTTATGGATTTCCGTTTATCTTCTGATTACAAGCCTAAAGGCGACCAGCCCAACGCCATCGAGGAGCTGACGCGCGGCATATACGCCGGTGAAAAAGACCAGGTATTGCTGGGCGTGACCGGCTCGGGCAAGACGTACACCATGGCCAAGGTGATTGAGCAGCTCAATCGTCCGGCGCTGGTATTGGCCCACAATAAGACCCTGGCGGCCCAGCTATATCATGAGTTCAAACAATTCTTTCCTAACAATGCGGTCGAGTATTTCGTTTCCTACTATGACTATTACCAGCCGGAAGCGTACATCCCCGCCGGGGATGTCTACATAGAAAAGGAAGCCACCATCAATGACGAACTGGACAAACTGCGCCTTTCCGCCACGCGCTCCCTGTTCGAGCGGCGGGACTGCGTGATTGTGGCTTCCGTAAGCTGCATCTATGGTCTGGGTTCTCCGGAAGCTTATTACGGCATGCTGTTGTTTCTGGAAAAGGGCCAGAAGATCAAGCGCCAGGATATTTTCAGCAAGCTGGTGGAAATCCTCTATGAACGCAATGACGTGGACTTTAAGCGCGGCACGTTCCGCGTGCGCGGCGATGTAATCGAAGTCTTCCCTACGTATGACGATAACGCCTACCGCATTGAGCTGTTTGGTGACGAGGTTGACTCGCTCTCGCAGATCGATCCGCTCTTCGGAACCGTCAAGCAGAAGTACACGCGCCTGCCGATTTATCCCAAGAGCCACTACGTAATGTCAAACACCACTAAGAACCAGGCCATCAGCACCATTCTGGAAGAGCTGGCATGGTGGGAAAAAGAGCTGGAAAAAGATGGCCGGCTGGTGGAGTCACAGCGCATACACCAGCGCACCCGTTTTGATCTGGAGATGATGAAGTCCGTGGGTTACTGCCATGGGATTGAAAATTACTCGCGCCATTTCAGCGGGCGCAAGCCTGGAGAGCCGCCGCCCACGCTGTTGGACTATGTGCCGCGCGATTTCATCATGTTTATTGACGAATCGCACCAGACCGTCCCGCAATTGCATGGCATGTGGCATGGGGACCGTTCCCGCAAGGAAAACCTGGTACAGTATGGCTTCCGCTTGCCTTCGGCGCTCGACAATCGTCCATTAAAATTTGATGAATTTGAGCAGCGGACGAACCAGGTGATTTATGTTTCCGCCACTCCCGGCCCATATGAGCTGACTAAATCGTCAGGCGTGGTGGTGGAGCAGATCATACGCCCAACCGGCCTGGTTGATCCGCCGGTGGAAGTGCGTCCGGTAAAGGGACAGATTGACGATCTGCTGCATGAAATCCGCGACCGCGTGAGCAAAGGCGAGCGCGTGCTGGTGACCACGCTCACCAAGCGCATGGCAGAAGATCTGGCCGAGTATTACAGCGAAGTCGGCGTGCGCTGCCGCTACATGCATTCTGAGATTGAAACGCTGGAACGCATCAAGATCCTGCGTGACCTGCGCAAAGGCGAGTACGACGTGCTCATCGGCATCAACCTGCTGCGTGAAGGGCTGGACCTGCCGGAGGTCTCTCTGGTTGCCATTCTTGACGCCGATAAAGAAGGCTTTCTTCGCTCCAGCGGATCGCTGATCCAGACCATTGGCCGCTGCGCCCGCAATTTAAATGGCCGCGCCATCCTTTATGCCGACCGTATGACCGATTCCATGAAGCGCGCCATAGATGAGACCGACCGCCGCCGGGCCATACAGCAGGCATATAATCAGGAGCACGGCATTACGCCGGAATCCATCATCCGCCCGCTGTCCATGTCCCTGGCCGGAATTGCCGAGGCGGATTATGTAGACGTAACCCAGGCCGCAGACGGCTTGCCGGAATTCAAGTCCCAGGACGAACTGGAAGCCTACATTGCCGGCATGGAAGCCGATATGCGCGACGCCGCCAAGAAATTTGAGTTTGAAAAAGCTGCCAAACTGCGGGACGTGGTGCGCGAATTGCGGACAAAAGAGTTTTTGTTTACC
>DAHUXF010000190.1 GCA_027307295.1 Acidobacteriaceae bacterium | reverse complement strand
GATGTATTCCGCCTGCTGCTCAACAATGTTCGCACTCCGGAAGAGCGTGAAGGCGACCTGAGCGCCCAGATCGCCGCCTGCCACACCGGCGCAGCGCGCCTGATGGAGATCACTGAGCGTTATGGTTTCGCCCGCGTCCAGCGCGTGATGGAAGAGTTGCAGGACTATTCAGAAAAACTGATGCGCGCGTTTCTTGGCAAAGTGCCTCATGGCCGTTATGAAGCCGAGGATTTTCTGGATGACGATGGCGCAGGCTCAGGCCCCGTGCGCATTGCCGTGGCGCTCACCTTTCAACGTGCCGCTGCCGGACGCCCGATTGTGACCGTTGACTTTACCGGCAGCTCACCGCAGGTCGCAGGCAGCATCAATGCCGTTGACGCCATCACCTACTCCGCCTGCTTTTATGTTTTCCGCTGCCTGCTGGAAGAAGATGTCCCCGCGGCAGCCGGTCTCATGCGGCCTATCCATATGATCGCGCCGGCTGGGACCGTGGTAAATGCGCGCCCGCCTGCTGCCGTGGCCGGGGGCAATGTTGAAACGTCACAACGCATTGTTGATGTCCTGCTGCGCGCGCTGGCCCAGGCCATGCCGGACCGTGTGCCCGCCGGATCGTCCGGTACCATGAACAATCTCACCATCGGCGGCATTGATGAGCGCACAGGGGAGCCTTTTGCTTACTATGAGACCACCGCCGGGGGCATGGGTGCGCGTCCGGACCGCAACGGCGTGAGCGGCGTTCACACGCATATGACGAACTCTCTGAATACTCCGGCGGAAGCCCTGGAGTATGCCTATCCATTGCGGATCACGCAATATTCACTGCGCCGGGGCAGCGGAGGCGCAGGCCGGTTCCACGGTGGCGACGGAATTGTGCGCGAAGTGGAGCTGCTGGCCGATGCCGAAGTCACGTTGCTGGCCGACCGCCGGAGCCGCGGGCCATATGGATTGGCGGGTGGCGCTGATGGCGCAGCGGGCCGCACGTCAGTCATTCACAGTGATGGTTCAGTTGAGGTCCTTCCCGGCAAAGCCAGCGTGCGACTTAAGAAGGGCGAGCGTGTCCGCATTGAGTCTCCTGCCGGCGGTGGATGGGGCAAGGGATAAACTTCCACAACGGAGATTGCCGCGAATTTTCGAATGAACACGAAATCAGGATTGTATTTTGAATTGGATATAAGCCCGGGCGCCTCAGCATCAAGGGATTCGCACGATACAAATAGCACTGGCGCGCAAATCATCGGTAGAACTCCCTGCAGTGGCATGGTAATAAGAAGAGTTCACGTTTTTCTCGTTGATTCGCGGTTGATATCTCCCCTGACCTGCTGTTCATCCTGAACAGCAAAGGACACGAAGGAACACAAAAGAAAAAACCCTGTTGTCTCCGTGTCCTGTGCAGTTAAATTCCTGATCAGAGTTGTTCCGTGTAAATCAGTGGTAAAGAATTTTCTTCCCCTTGCATAACCCTGTTTACAACCCCCATCAAAGTCTTTACCTTTGGAGAAGTCTGGGCGGCATCAGCCCCCGGAAGCCAGACGCATAACGCGGCTCCTGAAGAAACAACCGGAAGGGGACTCTCCATGACAGAGACAGATCCTGCCAAAGAAACCACTGCCTACCGAATCTGCCCTTTTTGTGAGGCATGTTGCGGCCTGGAGCTTACACTGGAGCGTGGCCACGTCAAACGCATACGCGGCCATCAGGCAGACGTGTTCAGCGCCGGTTATCTATGCCCCAAGGGCGTTGCGCTCAAGGACCTGCATGAAGACCCTGACCGGTTGCGCACCCCGCTCATCAAGCGCAATAGCCGGTTTGTGGAAGTCTCCTGGGATGAAGCATTCGCAGAGATTGAGCGCCGTCTGCCGCCGCTGATCGCGCAGCATGGCCGGGACGCCGTTGCACTGGTCCTGGGCAATCCTATAGTCCATAAGGCCAGCCTTCTTTTATATGCGTCCCGGCTGGGGCGGGCGCTGGCAACACGCAACATTTTTTCCGCTTCAACGCTCGACCAGATGCCGAAACAGCTTTCTTCCGGTCTCATGTTCGGCGACTGGCTCTCCGTGCCGGTGCCGGACATTGAGCGTTGTGACTTTCTTCTGGTTCTGGGCGCAAATCCCATGGTATCCAACGGCAGCCTGTGGACCGTGCCCAACTTCCGGGACAAGGCCAAGGCGCTGCGCGCGCGCGGTGGAAAGCTGGTGGTGGTTGATCCACGACGCACGGAAACGGCCAGGGCTGCGGACCAGCATTTGTTTGTCCGCCCAGGCGGGGATGTTTTTCTGCTGCTGGGAATGGTGCAGACACTCTTCGCGGAAAATCTGGTGCGTCTGGGCCGCCTGGCTCCGCACGTTGCCGGCCTGGAGACGTTGCAACAAAGTGTGGCCGGATTCACACCGGAGAAGGTGTCGGCGAGGTGCGGTATTCCTGCGGAAACAATTCGCGAACTGGCGCGGTCACTGGCGACAACGGAACGCGCGGCAGTGTATGGACGCATCGGCACATGCACGCAGGATTTTGGAACACTATGCAGTTGGCTGGTGGATGTGCTGAACACGCTGACGGGCCATCTTGACGCGCCGGGCGGCGCTATGTTCGCCAAAGCTGCGGCATTCCAGAACAACACGCTGGGCAAATCCGGGAGCGGCAAAGGCATTGTTACGGGACGGCGCAAGAGCCGGGTATCCGGCGCGCCGGAAATTTTTGGCGAACTGCCCATGGGCTGCCTGGCCGAAGAGATTGAAACGCCGGGCGAAGGCCAGGTCAAGGCGCTGATCTCAATTTCCAGCAATCCCGCGCTCTCGTCACCCCATGGCACGCGGCTGGGCGCAGCGCTTGAGCAACTGGAATTCATGGTAAGCGTGGACATTTATCTGAATGAGACTACACGCCATGCTGACGTGATTTTGCCGGGGACATCGCCGCTGGAAGACATGCATTATGACGTGGCATTCACGCAGCTCTCCCACCGCAATCACGCACGTTATAGCGCGCCCGTGCTGCCACGCAGCCCCGGCCAGCCGGATGAGTGGCAGGTGCTGCTGCGTTTGCTGGCTGTAATCCAGGGCAAAGGCGCTGGAGCAGATCTTAAGGCTCTGGATGATGAACTGCTGGCGCAAGACCTTAAGCGGACAGCAGGCCCCTATGCCGATCAGATATTTAACGCTGTGGCACACATGTGCGGCGCTGAGCGGTTGCTTGAAGTAGGCTTGCGCACCGGGCCTTATGGCGACCAGTTCGGCGCGAAACCCGACGGGCTCAATCTGGACAAACTGAAGACCACAGTAGGAGGCATTGATCTTGGCCCACTCACGTCTCGCGTGCCGGAGGTGCTGCGCACACCGTCAGGAAAAATTGAGCTTGCGCCTGCCATGCTTGTAGACGATCTGTCTCGCGCGGCCAGTGACCTTCAGCGTGAAGTGCCGGAACTCATATTGATCGGCCGGAGGCAATTGCATTCCAATAACAGCTGGATGCATAACCTGCCTGTGCTGGCCAAGGGCGCGGCCCGCTGTACGGCCCTGGTGAATCCTGCGGATGCCAGCCGGCTTGGTTTGCAGGATGGCGGCAAGGCCCGGATTACTCAGGGAAAGCGGACCATTGAAGTCGATGTGGAGATCACGGATGAGATGATGCCAGGGGTTGTCAGCTTGCCGCACGGATGGGGACATGACCAGCCGGGCTCACGGCTTGAGATTGCCGCATCGAACCCCGGCGCAAATCTTAACCAGCTCATGGATGAAGACCGGCGCGATCCGCTTTCAGGCAATGCAGTACTGAGCGGCGTGGAAGTCCAGATGGAAGCTGTTGCCAGGCCGATGGAATTTGCGGAGCAGACACAGTAGCCTGGGTTACAGCAAACCACACTAGTGAAAGAAATCCAGAGCAGTCCTGGTCACATTGTTGACAAGTGGGCATCCAAAAGCAGTGAGGGCAGAGGAGAGAGGAGTTGTATCATGAGTACGCGCAAGATCGTTGAACTTCCGAGCCAGTGGATGGTCAGCACCAATCCCTTTACCGGCGAAGTATTGCACGAATTCGAGCAGCATTCCGACGAAGCCGTGGAACGTAAACTCGCTTTGGCGGTTGCCACCTATCGTGAGTATCGCAAAGCCTCCTTTGCTGACCGCGCAGCCATGATGAACCGCGCTGCTGCCATCCTGGAAAACGAAAAAGAAACTTTTGGACGGATGATGACCCTGGAGATGGGTAAGACCTTGCGATCCGCCATACAGGAGGCTGAGAAGTGCGCCATGGGTTGCCGCTTCTACGCGGAAAATGCCGAGCGCTTTCTTGCTGAAGAAGAAGCCAAAACAAACGCTACTCGCAGCTTTGTCCGCTACCAGCCCATCGGTCCTGTGCTGGCCGTGATGCCATGGAATTTTCCTTTCTGGCAGGTCTTCCGCTTTCTTGCGCCCGCGCTGATGGCCGGCAATGTGGGCTTGCTGAAGCATGCATCGAATGTGCCGCAGTGCGCATTGGCCATTGAAGACATCGTTCGCAGGGCCGGATTTCCCGAAGGCGCTTTCCAGACCCTGATGATTGGAGCAGACCGGGTTTACAGGATCATTGCTGACCGGCGCGTAGTGGCCGTAACCCTGACGGGCAGCGTTGGTGCGGGAAGCCATGTGGCGGGAGCCGCGGGTAAGGAGATCAAGAAGACCGTCCTGGAACTGGGCGGCAGCGACCCCTTTATCGTTATGCCAAGCGCCGATTTTGACCGGGCAGTGGAAACGGCCGTGCAGGCCCGCGTCATTAATAATGGGCAATCGTGCATCGCCGCCAAACGTTTTATCGTGCACCAGCAGATCGCCCAGAAGTTTGAAGAGAAATTTGTTGCGCGCATGGCCTCGCTCAAGGTTGGTGATCCCATGGACCCGGCAACCGATGTTGGCCCGCTGGCAACCGAGGACGGAGTGCGCGAACTGGAAGAGCATGTCAAAGCCACAGTGAGGATGGGCGCACGCGTTTTGTTGGGCGGCAAGCGGATAGCAGGTAAAGGAAATTTCTTTCAGCCCACCGTTCTCACGGACATTCCCCAGGGTTCTCCGGCACATGATGTAGAACTTTTTGGGCCGGTGGCCTGTCTCTACCGCGCGCAGGACATGGAACATGCCATCGCCATTGCCAACGACTCCATCTTCGGACTGGGGGCATGTGCCTGGACGAATGATCCTGCGGAACGCGATTTGTTCATCCGCGAAATTGAGTCGGGTATGGCGTTTATCAATGGCATGGTAGCCTCTGACCCGCGAATTCCTTTCGGAGGCGTAAAGCATTCCGGCTACGGACGCGAACTCAGCTACCACGGCATTCGCGAGTTCGTGAACATCAAATCAGTGGTGATTCAGGA
Source organism: Acidobacteriaceae bacterium (assembly GCA_027307295.1). Lineage (GTDB taxonomy): Bacteria > Acidobacteriota > Terriglobia > Terriglobales > Acidobacteriaceae > Angelobacter. The sequence continues at coordinate 711 of DAHUXF010000190.1, read as the reverse complement.
ACCGGAGCACAAGAAGAGCCAGATGGAATAGCTTGGCCAAATCCGGAACGGAAACTCGCAGACGAGCTCTTATAGCAGAAAGAGCTCTTAAAGCGAACGAGGGTCCCGTGTGATTTGCGGACATTCTTCGTGGTCACTGGAATTTGTGTCCGCAATTGCCAGCAGCAGGGGATGATAGTGATAAAATCACGTTTGTTGTAGGCGCGTAGCTCAGTTGGTTAGAGCGCTACCTTGACACGGTAGAGGTCAGGAGTTCGAGTCTCCTCGTGCCTACCATTTATCTTACTTGAAGCTGCTGGGTAAGCACTGGCAGCCCTTCCACGATTTGTTCCAACTCGTCACCATTGGTCACCAATTGCGTGGTCACCAATTGCGAAAGTTTTGCGACTGCCTCGCGCTGATGCGCGGGAAGCGGGATTGTGTAGATTTCGAGAGTGGTTGAAAGTTTGGAATGGCCTAGCTGCGCTTGTGCCTCTTTCAAGCTGCCACCCGCAAGCTGCAAGAACCGTTGAGCATATGGACAACCGATCGACGGACCTGAATAACCAAACTCTGGAAATCTATGTCCTGCCATTGGAGGCCGATAAACTCGCCGCGCCGCAACCCGGTGAAAGCATCCAGTTCATTGCCGTACGGAGAGGTCCGGTAATTTTTCCAGGATTGCTATGACCTCTTCCGGGACGAGGACATCTGAGACTCTTCCCACTTTGC
>DAHUXF010000018.1 GCA_027307295.1 Acidobacteriaceae bacterium | reverse complement strand
AGCGCGTCAGTCCTGCACAACGCGGTGGACCGCGCTCGTCCTGGCAATCGTCTGTCTGTGACTGTGCGCCACTCCGATGGCGCTCTCGCATACGCTGATATCACTCTCCAGCCCAAACGTCCGTCACCTCCAAAATCAGACACGCTCACGATCTTGATTGTCACGCAGATGGTGGTGCCATTTTTCTGCTTCCTGCTTGGGTTTTGGGTGACGTTTGAGCGTCCTTACGATCCGCTGGCATGGCTGTTGCTCGCTCTCCTGCTGAGTTTCTCTCTGCTTGCCGTGCAGCCCGGGTGGGAAACCGGCTTGCGGGTACCGGCCTTCATCTATGAGAGTGTAGTGCCGGAGTCTTTCGGCATTTGGCTGTTGCTCTTTGGCATATATTTCCCCCAGACTGCGGGGTGGAACAAAAAAATTCCCTCGTTGAAATGGGGCCTCATCCTTCCCATTACAGTCAATGTATTGGCAGATGCAATCGCCGTGGCTGCGGAGGAAACAGATTTTGGCTGGGCTTCCCAGATACGTCTCAGGTATCCGCAGTTGCAGCACAGCATTCAGTATCTGACTTCAGCCGCAATCGCCGCTTGTTTTATCACGCTGCTGCTGAAGTTGCTGCAGGTGCAGCGGGGCAGCGATGCCTACAGGAAATTAAAACTTATATGGCTGGGGACGCTGGCCGGCCTGGGCCCCGCATGTCTGTGGATTATCATTGCGCTGGTTCGCGGAAAGCCGGCGTTTCAGGCTGTCCCATGGTCGTTCGCCGCAACCGCGCTCTGCCTCTTGATTCTTTTCCCCTGCACTCTGGCATATGTAATCGTAGTGCACCGGGCGCTGGAAGTGCGCGGCATTGTCCGCCAGGGGTTGAAATACGCTCTTGACCAACGCAGTATCTCCACGCTCAGGATTGCCACCATTGGCCTGGTCCTGGCATCGCTGCTCTACTTTTCCCGGGCAGTGCAACTGCAAGGCATCATTGGCGGGATGCTCTTGTTGATTGTGCTGCAATCGTCCGTCCTGCAGAAGGCCAATTCGTGGATGGACCGTCATTTTTTCGTCGAAGACTACAGCTCTGAACAAATCCTCACGCGGCTTCTTGATCAGACAGGTTCCTTTCGCGAGATGCAGCCGCTGCTGGATGCAGTCAGCAGCCATATCCAGGCAGCTCTGGACACCGATTGTGTTGCCGTGCTTCTGGAAAAGCAAGACCGGCTCCTCCTGGAACATTGGACAGGCAATCACGCTGTCACCGGCATTGAACTGGGAGTGCAAAGCCAGATACTCCAACTCCTGTCGGAAAAGACCGGACCGATGCTGGTCTATTTTGATGATCCTGGTTCAACGGTGTATGGTTTGCCCGGCGCAGAACGGGAAATCCTCAAATCTCTGCATGCACAATTGCTGCTCCCGCTAAAAGACGCGGCCAGCCTCATTGGGATCATCAGCCTCGGCCCAAAACGCTCTGACCGGCCTTATACGCCATCCGATCTTCGGCTGCTGCAGGCGGTGGCCAATGAGAGCAGCCTGGCGATTGAAAATACCCGGCTGCTATCGCAGCTTGCTTCAGAGATCCAGGCACGGGAGAGGAAGAGCGCTGAAACAACGGCCGCGGAGCATGCGAACCGTGCCAAGAGCGAATTCATTGCGCGAATGAGCCATGAGTTGCGCACGCCGCTCAATGCCATCATCGGCTACAGTGAAATGCTCAAAGAGGAAGCAGAAGAGACGGAAGCTACTGCCTTTGTCTCTGACCTGGAAAAGATCCACCACGCTGGAAAACATCTGTTAAGCCTGATCAATTCCATTCTCGACATCGCAAAAATCGAGTCTGGGCGGATGGAATTGTACCTGGAGACCTTCCCGGTAGAAAACCTGGTACAGGAAGTGCTCAGCGTGGCGTCTCCCTTGATCAGCAAGAACGGAAACAAGGCGCAACTGGAGATTGAGCCCGGCGTGGGCAGCATGGAATCAGACATCACAAAGGTCCGTCAGGTGCTCCTCAATCTTGCCAGCAACGCCGCCAAGTTTACGTTCAGCGGCACCATTACCATACGCGCCAGCAAGTATGAGACGGATGGCAGGGAGTGGGTCTGTTTTACGGTCCGCGATAGTGGAATTGGAATGACTGCGGAACAGCTCAGCAAATTATTTGTCCCGTTTCAGCAAGCCGATTCTTCCGTGACCAGAAAATACGGAGGGACCGGACTGGGGCTGGCCATCAGCCGCCAGTTCTGCCAGATGATGGGCGGTGACATAGTCGTGAACAGCCGGCCAGGAGAAGGAAGTTCATTTCATGTGAAGCTGCCGGCGGGAGTTTCTCAATATAAGAAGGAGTTAGCAGAAATGGAAACACAGACAACAACAACATTTGCGAAAGACGCACAGACCCTGTTGGTGGTGGATGACGATCCGGTCATGCACGATTTGATTGGTCGCTATCTGTCGCGTGCAGGGGTGCGTTTAGAGTCCGCTTACACCGGGGAGGAAGGGTTGCAGAAAGCCCGCGACCTCAAGCCGTCCGCAGTCACGCTGGATGTAATTATGCCCGGCATGGATGGCTGGACCCTGCTCCGCGAACTGAAGAACGATCCTGTTTTGTCCGCCATACCCGTCATCATGATGTCGATTGTGGACGACAAAAACTTTGCTTTCTCCATGGGCGCAGATGACTACCTGCTGAAACCGGTCACCAGAAACGAATTGCTTTCTGTCCTGGCACGTTCCATGAACCGGCCCGCTGAGACGGCAGCAATGGTGCGCGTCAGTTAAAGCAATAAGAGTGAGGGAGAATCCAGTGGTGAACATACTGCTTGTGGAAGATGATGAGATGAATCGCGACATGTTGTCGCGGCGCCTGCAGCGAAAGGGCTATGCGGTGCAGATCGCAGTGGATGGGGTGGAAGGAGTGGCGATGGCAGAGACCGTACAGCCTGACCTTATCCTGATGGATATGAGCCTGCCGAAGATGAGTGGATGGGAGGCGGCCTCCGCGATCAAGAAGAACCCGCAGGTTCGGTCCATTCCTATCATCGCCTTGACTGCCCATGCTATGGAAAGCGATCGTCAGCGCGCCTTACAGTCAGGATGCGACGACTACGATACCAAACCCATCGAACTGTCGCGGTTGCTCGAGAAGATGGACAAGCTGCTGGGAACCAGGAACCCCGCATAGCTTCCGTGGTAGAGAGTCAGCCTTCATTTCAAGAGCGGCACAACCAGAATGATACAGACGCAGCGTTTACGGCACGATCTTCGCACACCGGTGAACCATCTTCTTGGTTACAGCCAGCTATTAATAGAAGATGCACAGGAATCCGGGTCCTGCAACGGTCTGGCTTGTTTTGAACAGATTGCAGGCCTGGGGAAAGATATTCTCAGGCAAATAGAAGTTTCCCTGCCCTCTCATGAAACAGACGCCACGGAGCAACGGCTGACGGAGCTTCGTGAAAACCTTAAGCCACGGCTGGAGCAGATTCTGGAAAACCTGGGCGGGTTGTCATTGGACCAATCCTCCCCTCAGTTTGCCGATGTTCAAAGACTCCTTCTGGCTACTGACCGGCTCTCGCGATTTGTGCGGACTGGATCTCTGGACGCGCCCGCTACCGTCACTCCACCAGCAATACCGGCGGAAACCGACGCGACTGCGGACCATCTGCTGGTGGTGGATGATGATCCTGCCAACCGCGATCTGTTGGCCCGCATGCTCCAGAAATTAAACTACCGCGTCTCCGTGGCCGCCAGCGGCGCTGAAGCCATTGAACTGGCCGGGAGACATCAATACGACCTGGTGCTTCTGGACATTCTTATGCCCGGCATCAATGGATACGAAGTGTTGAAGCACCTGAAGTCATCCATGCCAGACTTGCCCATCATTGTAATTTCCGCGCTCAATGACATGGAAAGCGTAGTGAGATGCATCACCATGGGCGCGGAAGACTACTTTCAGAAACCGTTTGAGGCGGTCCTGCTGCGGGCCCGCATCTCGGCCGCCCTGGACCGGCAGAAGTACCGGCGGCAAATCGTGGTGCAGCAACGCCTGGCGTCACTGGGAGAGGTAACGGCGGGAGTAGCGCACGAAATAAAGAACCCACTGAACTTTGTGCTGAATTTTGCTGCCACGGCTGCGGAGTCAGTGGATGAAATCAGTCAGGCGCTCCATTCCGCTCCTTCGGAAATGAAAAGTCTTCTTTCCGATCTAAGCCAGGACCTGGAAACAATCAAGGAACACGGCATGCGGGCCAATCAGATTGTGGATGGCATGTTGCTGCACTGCCGCACCGGCAAAACTGAGCCTGAATCCACCGATATTAATGAACTGGTGGCGCGTTATCTCACTTTCGCCCGCCTGACGTTTCGGACGAGTCATCCAGATAGCGAGATCATTCTTGACACCGAATATGACGGCACTATCGGGCGGATAGCCTGCCACCCCGCCGATCTCGGCCGCGTTGTTCTGAATCTTGCCACCAATGCTTATCAAGCTGTCCTTGAAAAGAAGAAAAGTTCTGCCGCCTATACGCCGAAGATTATCGTCCGCACCCGCGTGCTGAATGAAAATGTGGAGATCCTGTTGCGCGACAACGGGAACGGCGTGCCGCAGGCTGTTCGCGATCGAATCTTCCAGCCCTTTTTCACCACCAAGGCGGCCGGGGAGGGCACCGGGCTGGGGCTTTCGATCAGTTATGACATTGTTACCCGGGGCCATCGCGGACAACTGTCATTCAATACCTGCGAAGGCCAATTTGCGGAATTCATTGTACGAATACCCAGGAGTTAAGAATGCCCATTCCTATATTGATTGTGGACGATGAAGCAGACCTGGAACGTCTGATCAAAAGAAAATTCCGGCGCCAGATTGAGAACAATGAGTTTACATTCCAGTTTGCGGCCAATGGACTCCAGGCTGTTGAAGTCCTGCGCGATAATCCTGCCATTGAAATTGTTCTCAGCGACCTGAACATGCCGGAAATGGACGGGCTTACGCTGCTGGCGCACCTCACCGAATTGCCCCGCCCACTCAAGACGATTGTGGTCTCCGCGTACGGTGACTTAAAGAACATTCGCACGGCAATGAACCGTGGAGCGTTTGATTTCCTGACCAAGCCGATAGATTTTGCCGATGTTGAAGTTACCCTCCAAAAAACCATCCTGGAACTGCACAAAATCAAAGAAGCAGCCAAAACACAAAAACAGCTCTTTGCAATTGAATGCGAACTGGACCTGGCGTCCCGCATACAGCATGCGCTTCTTCCGCACATCTCGCGCCCGGCCAGGGCCGGAGCCGGTCTGGAACTATGCGCTGAAATGATCACCGCGCGGATGGTCGGCGGCGATTTTTATGACTTGTTTACTATCGATGCGGAACACGTGGGTTTTCTGATTGGCGACGTAGCAGGCAAGGGCGTATCCGCCGGTCTGTTCATGACCGCAACCCGGGCACTGATGCGCGCCACTGCAGGACAAGCTTCGTCTCCCGGCGATTGCCTTGCCCGGGTCAACCAACTCCTGTGCCAGGAAAATGTTCCCGCGATGTTTGTGACCATGTTTTACGGAGTAGTGAATACAGTTTCGGGCGAAGTACAGTTCAGCGTTGGCGGGCACAGTATGCCATACCGCTTTTCCGCGGGCCAAGCTCTATTGCCAACTGCGGAAGGTGGACCGGTGCTGGGCATTCTGGAGAACGCCACGTACCCTACTTCAAGCCTGTTCCTGGAGCCGGGCGAAGGCCTTCTGCTTTACACCGATGGTGTAACAGAAGCATTTGACGCCCAAGGCAATGAATACTCCAGCGAGCGATTGGAGGACCTTCTGGCGGGATTAAGCGCTTTGCCGGTGCAAAACATGATTGGGGGAATTCTTGATTCGATTCGCCAGTTTTCAACCGGCGCTCCACAATCCGATGACATTACACTCCTGGCCCTGCGCTACCTGGGGCCGTCCCAGGCCATCCTGTCTGGATTTGACTTCCTGAATAAAGCGGCCAGCCCGCATCCAGCCGTCCTCGCATAAAGATTCTTTTCGACGCCAGGTTTCTCTTGAATCCCATCGAGCAGCACAAGGATTCCTGACAGAGACCTTCGAAGCGGTCTCCCGATCGTGCCCACCCGCCCAATGTGTCCTCGCGTATTTTCTACCTTAAAGATCTTGGCACCCAAGGTGCAGCACGTTTTGCCTTCCACGGCTTCATAAATTGCTGCTATGCCGCCGGTTGTCCCAGCCCAAACTTCTTCAGTAGTTGATCAAAGCGAGCAGCCGCGAAGGAGATGTTTTCCATCCAATCATCGTCAAGATCGTCACCATCGGAAGTTTTCCTTTGCATATCGTAGCCCAGTTGTCCCACGGTGGTGCGCAAACGGTCAGCAAGCAAAGTAGCCACCGCACGATAGAAGCGCGCGGCGAACCCCGCATCTTCTGCCAGCTTGGCCGACAACGTTTCGCGACCGACTGCCAGGACATAGGTCTCCCTGACAGCAACCACTGAAGCAGAGGGAGGGCGTGAATCGACGAAAGAAATCTCGCCCAGCATTTCTCCGCAGGAGAGCGACGCGATCTCCCGGTTCAATCTCTGGCTCATGACCGAAAGCTGACCGTCAAGAACGATATAAACAGAATCGATGGGCGCGCCTTCGCGCACCAGCACTGAGTGCGGCTCAAGAAACTTTGTGGTTCCCTTCGCGGCGAGCCATTCCATGTCATTGTCTTCCAGAATCCCCATGATATAAAAAACTTTCCGCATAATCAGATCCTTTCCTGGCTCACTGAGCCTTGCCTTCGCGGCGTTCCATGTTCGTCATATCGAGAATCGTCCATACTATTTCTGCCTAGGCCGATGCCGGCTTGTTCCTGGCGGGCAAGTTCTGCGTGCACAAGGCCAACGCCATCACTGGAGGCCAGTTCCTCCAGCGTGAACGTGGATAAAGCCAGGAGCATCCGCAACGGAAATCCAGGACCTTCGGGCATGGCAGACGGGAGCGAATACTTCACCCTGCCCAGATTGTCAGCCGCCTGTTTCACCAACGCCTGCAGGACCACAAAAGCGCCCGCTGAAAGTTCAGGCTTGCCCTTGTAGTTTTCCAGCCGGGCGCCGGAACGATAAGCGGGAAAATCTTCCAGTCCGAAGAAGCGCAACATCCAGCCGGACATAAAGCGGCCAGCGGCAGCGACGATGCCGCAATAGTCGGCGAGGATTTCGTCGAGCAGATAATTGCGCATGGATGCAAAAACCCGGCGCGTGAAATAGTGCATGCACTCATGCTCCCGCCGTATGGCGAATGACAATTCACGCCAGTCCCCCTCTGGAAGCCCGATCTCGGCGGGCGCTACGCCGCTGTAATAACCTCTGCTTAAGATGATGAAGCGGTCCCGGTAGGACGAGGGATCGAAGCGGCTGCCTGCGCCATCCCGTTCCAGGGTCTGGAAGACACGGTCCCAGTTGTTGTAACCCGCAACCATGCAGGCGCCCATGGATGCTGGAATTGGCACGGGTTCATTACGCCGGGCCAGTGCACGGACCAGCGCCACGAAATCCTGCCGCTATTCTGCAATCACAAGCGGAATGTGGCCTGCCGGCGTGGAGTGCAGGACGATCCGGCATTTTTCTGGCGCCTGCAGGTGCAAACGCAGAACGTTATCAGCTCCGAAACCGGAGCCCCTGGTAGATGCTGCAAGATATTCGGCATCCTGGCTGATACCGGCGCGTACCGGAAAACGCAGCTGGACCAGATATTTTGCCAGGACGGAGATTGTGCCTGCTTCGGCAACCTCCTTTGCGTAAGACCTCCACGGTCCCACAAAGGATTCGTCCGGCAATGGAAACTTAAGCTCCGCGACGCCGGCATGATCAAAGACATTGCTGTTATACGCCAGCAGCTCTTGTGTTTCTGATGCGCTGGCCCCGCACTCCCTGAGCACTCCGGCACGGAACTCCAGATGTTGGTCCATAAGATTACGCCACCTGCCTCCGTACCAAATCACGAAACAGGCCCGGCTGCTGCACTAATTCCTGGTATGTGCCACACTGAACAATGCTGCCCCGGTCAAATACAAAAATCCGGTCCGCATGCATGATTGTGCTTAAGCGATGCGCGATGACCACGCGCGTGGCCTGCAGCTCCCTCAGGCTTTGGCCGACGATGGCCTGGGTCTGATTGTCAAGAGCACTGGTGGCTTCATCAAAAAAAAGGATGCGGGGCTTCCTGACCACTGCCCGGGCAATCATCAGACGCTGGCGCTGGCCGCCGGAAAAACCGCCTCCGCCATCGCTCACCACCGTGTGCATCCCCATGGGCATGGCTTTGATGTCGCGATCCAGGCCGGCTAGCCGCGCCGCCTCCCACGCGTTGTCTATCGTCAACTGAGAGGAGCCAATGATGTTGTCCAGAATGGTGCCCGTGGTTAGCCGGCCGCTTTGCAGAACTACGCCAATCTGCTGGCGTACAGCTTGAATGTCAATGCCGGCTATGGCCTGGCCATCATAGGAGATGGTCCCTGCTTCCGGCGTTTCAAACCCGAGCAGGAGCCGCAGCAAAGTGGATTTTCCGCTGCCGGAAGGACCAGTGAAAGCGACGAACTCGCCGGGCTGTATGCTGAAAGATAGATCGTTCAAAACCTGAGGGCCTTCCGGCGTGTAGCGGAAAGAGAGGTGCGTGGCTTCGATACCGCCTTTCAACGCGCCCGGATTTGTCTGCATCTCACCCACCTCCGGCAATGTATGAAGGATGGGCAACGCCCGTTCATAGAGCGGGACGATGTTCAGAATTGAACTCACTGAAGAACTTAGCTGCATGGTAGAACTCAGCAGTTGCGTGAAGGCAACAAGGAAAGCCAGGAAAGCGCCGGTGCTAAGCGAAGCCTCCGCTGACTGCCCGACCATCCCGGTAGCAACCCAGAAGATGACCGCAATCGCCAGTATGGGAAAAGCCGATTGGAATACGGTCAGGATGTTGCCGGCCCGGCGTCCGTTCAAATATAGAAATTTCTGATTGGTGAACACGGCAGACCACGCGGCAAACGCCCGTTTTTCCGATCCGGACACCCGGAACTTGCTGACGCCATTGATGAACTGCAATAGCATCGAGGAAATCTTTCCCCGCTTGCGCGTCATCTCGCGCAGGAAACGGAGTTGCGCATAGGCGCAGCCCATGGAGACGGCCATCCCAAACCCAACCAGAACACTCGCCAGCAGCGCCAACTTCCCGCTGTAATAAAAAAGCAAAGCAAAACTAAATACTGAAAATATGCCGGAGAGAATCGATGACAGAGTCGAGTTGGTAAGGACCTGGCGGATCTGATTTACAGCCAGGCTGCGCACCGCCAGATCACCGGCACTGTAATTGCGGAAGAAAGGAACAGGAAGGCGAAGGACCCGATCCCACATGGCCGGCTGGGCCACGGAATCAATGCGGCCTTCCATGCGAATCACCGCGAAACTACGCACCAGAGAGAACAGTGCGGTGGCCAGGGCGCCCACCAGCAGAAAGACGGTGAGTTGCAATAATTGTCCGCGGTCGGCGCCCGGAATTACGGAGTCAAAAATGATTCCCGTTACCACGGGGACCACCATGCTCGATATGCCGCCAGCGATTCCCATGAGAATAACCATCAACAAATCTGTCTTCACGCTGCTCAAAGCGAACAGCAGCAGGTCGCGACTGGTCATTTTTTTGAGCGGGAAAGAACGATAAAAACTATAAGCAAAGGGTTCGAGCAATGAGGCATCACGGATGCGGGTTGAGCTTCCCGCAACAGGATCATAGAGGTCGTAGCCTCCGCGCCGCGGCAACAGGACCACAGGACGGTTCGCTTTACGTAAAAATCCCAGCAGCGGTCCATTGTCCTGCTTCCACCAGTTGGACCGCAGCAGCACGCGGCGCTGCCGTATTCCTGATGCTTTTGCAATTGCCTCGACCACCCCGGTCGGGTCGCCATCTTCCTGTTCACCCGGCGCAGCCTTAAACTCAATCCCGGTGAGCGCGCCAATCTTATGGCAGGCCAGCAGCAAGGGATCATTACTGACGCTTGCAGTCGCCACCCTGCCGGCAACCTGCTCGTTCAACGGAGAAGCCAGTCCGAGCAATGTCCGGTGGACCAACGCGGCATCAGATTGCTTTTGTTTTGCAATTTCCTGCCGCTTCCTTGACTCCTGCCGTTCGCGATTCACAAGCAGACAGGTCAAAATGGTGGAATGGAATTTTTTCAGCCAGCGCCACCTCGGGTCTTCCTGCAAAACAGTGGGCAGGTCCAGTCCAACCACGCGGCTGTCGTTGCTGGTCATGAGCCAGCCGCGCCCCTGTTTTGAGAGAGGGCACGCTTCTCCGGAGCCAACGACAACATCGTGCCCCATGAATTGCGATTCGCCTTTTAGGTGCATGGCCCAGACCAGATGGTCGCCCGGCACAATCGCCGTCTGCTGCGCAGGGGAGATGGTGTCGCCCGAATGCAGCACCTCAGAACTCCTGGGAGGCATCTCACCCGCGGTGGCTAAATATAAACTGGTAATCCATTTTTCCAGCAACTCCAGCGATTTCGACTGGTTCTCCGGTTGCTGTGGACTGAAAACATCCTCGATCATGCGGCAGGAGAACTCCGTACCGGGATGCGGACAGGCGACAAGGTTGACATAGGGCCGGTCGCTGGCGTCCATGCCCAGAATCGCCTGCCCTTCTGCCGCCCGCATGATATGGAATCTGGCGCCGGCCCGCTGCTCTTCATCGACGATCTGCAGGAACAGATCAATCTTGCCGCGGTTCACAATCCAGACTTTTCTGCTGTCATGCACCAGAAAATGCCGGTCGCGCACATCCAGATGCGGCCGTCCGTTACCGTTCGTCGTATAAGCTGGTAGAGTCGCCATATCAAGCCGCCTTGATCAGGTTGGCATAGGCCCCGCCGGCCTTAACCAGTTCGTCATGAGCGCCTCGCTGGACTACGACCCCACGTTCGAGGACGATGATTTCGTCACAATCACGGATTGTGCTCAGACGGTGAGCCACAATCAGGCAGGTACAACCGCGCCGGCGCAAATGGTCGTCAATGATCTTTTCCGTTTCCGAGTCAAGAACACTGGTGGCCTCATCCAGAATCAGGATTCGTGGATCGGAAACCAGCGCTCTGGCAATCTCCAGGCGCTGGCGCTGTCCGCCGGAGAAATTCTTTCCGCCCTCCATGGCAATGGATTCGTATCCATCGGACCGGCGCGTGATTTCATCATGAATGCATGCGTCTTTGGCCGCGGAAACAAGCGCCTCCTCTCCCACAGTGCTGTCCCACATGGTAAGGTTTTCGCGCAATGTTCCTTCGAACAGAAAAATGTCCTGGTCCACGACAGCAACGGAATTTGCCAGCACTGTTCCGGGAATGGTGTTGCGTGGCTTGTTATCAAACAGGACTTCGCCTTCCCAGGGCTTATACAGACCGGCGGCAATCTTGGCGATGGTGGATTTGCCGCTGCCTGAGCCACCGACCAGCGCCACCCTCTGGCCAGGCTTGATGCTGAGACAGAAGTTCTTCAGCAATGGAGGATCAAGCCGGCTATAACCGAAGCTGATGCCGCGCAGCTCCACAGAACCAGCCAGGCGCAGCGTCTCTTCAGCGTCAATGGATGCAGAGACGGCGGCAGGCACCTGCGCATCTGCCTGGTAATTCCCAACATCGTCGAGCCGGAGCATGCCGCCATGGGCCTCCTGCAGTTTGCTGCCGAGATCGACCAGTTTATTCACCGGCTCAATAAAGCTCGCCATGAGGCTCTGGAAGGCAATCAGCATTCCCGCAGTAAGCACGCCGTTCATGACCCGCAGGGACCCGATCGCCAATACGGCGGTGAAATTGAGCGCGGTGAGAAATGGCGGGACAGCTGAGAGCAAGACCGAAGAAACACCCAGCTCCTGCTGTCCGTTCACGACCTTGGCCTGGTAACCGGCCCAGCGGGCAAAAAAGTGAGATTCCCCGCCGGTTGCTTTGAGCGTGTCAATGCTCTGCAAGCCCATCATGGCGGTGCCCATCATCCTACCGTGGTCCATGAGCAGCTTGCGGTTGCTATCGACTCTTTTCCGCGAGACATAACGCAAAGCGGCCAGGTTGAGAAGTGAAATGGCAACGCCGATGAACGTCAGTCCCGGGTCATACCGCAACATCAGCGCGGCATAAAAACCGATCAGGAAGATGTTCACCAGATTCGTGGCCACGTCTCCAGAGAGCAGGATCGCCACCTGGTCATTGATTTCCACGCGCTGTGAAATTTCACCTGACATTCGTTGCGCGAAAAAATCCATGGGCAGGCGAAGCACATGCCAGAAAAACTTGCTGGAAGAAGACAGGGCCAGCTTCATCTCCAGGCGCAGGAGCGATCGTTGTTGCAGATAAGTGACTGACGCCTTGAGAAATGCCACCAGCACCATGATGCTGACCAGCGGCGAAAGCCAACTCTTCATCTCTCCAATCAGCAGATTATCGACATACACCTTGGAAAAGATGGGGATGATGAGATTGGGCAAAGCCAGCATCAGGGTGCTCAAGACAATGTAAGCGAGAGCAGCGCGGCTTCCGGGAAGGCGGCCCTTCAGAAACTTGAGGATGCTCGCCTTGCGTCCAGAAGGTTTGAATTCCGGAGTTTTATCAAAAGTCAGGACCACTCCGGTGAACGCCTCATCAAACTCCTGCTGGCTGACGGTCCGGGGACCGCACCCCGGATCGTTTAAATAGATCTTTTTCTTTCCAAATCCTTCCAGCACAAGAAAGTGATTAAAGTTCCAGAAAATAATTGCCGGCAGCGGGACATCCTGCAGCTCTTCCGGCTCCTTTTTAAATCCTTTGGCGGTCAGGCCATACGTGCGGGCCGCTTTCACTACGTTGCTGGCCTTGCTTCCGTCCCGCGAAACGCCGCAGGCAATCCGCAATTGTTCCAGAGGAACATACCGGCCAAAGTACCCGAGAATGATGGCCAGTGCGGCAGCGCCACACTCCACCGCCTCCATCTGCAATACGGTTGGAGTTTTGAAGCGACGGCTCTTGAATGCGACCTGCGTGGATGCCGGCGAAGAATCCCCCCTTTTCCGGCCACGCTTATTCCACAGCCTGCTCTGCCGGATGTCATTGAAACGCGCTTTTCCCAAATGCAGGATCGAGTGCAACGGATTGGCGATGCGAGCGGGCACTTAGTCCACCCCCAGCTTGCTTTTGAGAAAAGGCAGCAGCAGGACGACAGGCCGTTGCCGCAAGGTAACAACCTGAATGGTGCACAGCGTTCCACTTGAGAGCCGCAGCGGAGGCCCCTGCGATGAGGACCAGTGGAAGCCACTGGGGGTTTTCGAGTCTGGAACCATGCGCACCGCGATTTCAGTGACCGGTCCGGTGGCCGTCAGCGCACTGACCAAGGCCTCATTCTCAAAGTTCCTCATCAGTGAAGCTTTGGTGGAGGGAAAATCCGCAACGTGGACAATCTCTCCCCGGATAAAACCATATTCTTCGCGGTTGAAGATTGAAGGAGAGACCTGGGCTTCCATCCCCGCCCGGGTCTGTTTGGCACGTAATGAAGGAATGTAGGCCAGTACTTCAAGATTGTCATTTTCCGGCTGGATGCTGAGCACCGGTGTTTCTGCTGCCACCGTGCCCCCGGGATACGCCTTAAGCTCAATCACTTCACCCGCATAGGGACTTACCACGCTGCTGTTGATCTCGAATTCCTTTTCCAGTTCGCTCAGCGTATGCTCCAGTTCGGTAATGCGGGAGCGCATCTCTGAATCGCTCTCCGCCGGCTTGGACGCAAATTCAGAACGCTGGGCCTCGAGTTGTTTCAGGTCAGCCTGTTGAGCGGCAATCTGCCCTTCAATGGTTTTCAGGTTCTGCCGGGCGACGATGGTCTGTTGCCGGGTCACCAGCCCGCGCGTCAGCAACTCATCGGCGATCCTGATCTGCTCACCCGCCAGCTTGGCCTGCTCCTGAAGGTCCCTGATCTGGCGCTCATCATTCTGGCGTTGACGCTCCACGGCCTCAACGCGCAGACGCGCCTGGTTAGAATGGATGGCAAGAAATTCCTCGCGTTCCCGCTTCGCTTTGGCAAGCATCTCACGTGTGAGTTTGAGCTTTTCCACCATGGCGGGTTGGCCAACACGGGCAACCATCTGATTTGCGGCTACCCGGTCGCCAACGTGCACATTCAGTTCCAACAGAATGCCGGATCCCCGCGTAACCACGTTCATGATGCCGCCCTGGCGCACAATGGCGCCTTGTCCGGAAACGGAAGTGGGAATGCTCCCTTCGAGCCCCCATATCACGCCTGCCACCAGAAGGAGCAGCAGCGCGAAAAGCGCCAGCCAGCTATGCAGGCTGGTAACGTGCATCAACTCATCGAGCTGCTCCGGCGACGAAAGCCGGTCAAGCGAAACTTTGCGGAAGATACTCATGCATTCACCTCCACTGTGTTTTTGTCTCCGCGTCCTGGCTGGGAAGTGTTGCAAAGACGGTTGCATCGGTCTCAATTGCGCCGGAAGCCGGCAATAACGTCCCCGTGGCGAGCCGAAGGGCGGCAAGGGACACCGCGTAGTCCAGTTCGGCGCGAACGTTATTGGACAGGGCCGCAGTCAGCCGGTCTTCAACGGTCAGTAATTCAGTGAGAGAGGTTTCTCCCAACCGGTATTTTTCCCGCATCCCATCCAGCGTATGGCGGAAGTCAGTCACGGCTTCGCGGGTGTTTTGCAGGCGAAGAACGGAATCCTGGACGCTTTCAGTCGCAATGGCCACGCCGGCAGTGATGGTCCGCTGCAATTGCGAGAACTGCAAGTCCGCCTCCCTGCTTTTAGCTTGCGCTTCCAGCTTCTGGCCCTGCGCAAGATTGTTGCCGCGCGAGAACTGATAGACTACGCCGGCCTGAGCATCGGGCCGGTGCAGGTTGGAAAACCATGAGCCGAGAAAGTTGCTGAACGCCCCGCCTTCGGAGAGCTGCGAGTAACCGCTGCTCAATTGCAGGTTGACCTGAGGTTTGGTGAATTGTTCGGCAGCGCGCAAGAGCAAGCGGGCTTGCGCCATTCTTTCCTGCGCCGCAATGGCGTCGGGCCGGACACGAAGGGCCGTTGCCACATATTGCTGGAGCACTTCACCGTCAAGAGATTGGATGGCAGAGCTGACGTTGGGAAAATCATCTTCCGGATCTCCTACGGTCAGAATGTCCGTGGCAGGCAAGCCGATATCCAATGCCAGCTGCTTGCGTGCCTGCCCCACAACCTGCTCAGCTGCAATGCGATCAGCAATGCGCGCGGCCTGAGTAGCCTTTACCTCATAGATATCATTCCGGGGGCGTTGATCGGCCTCAATCAGCGCATTTACGGTATCCAGCAAGACCTTGCCGCGACTCTCCGAATCCCTAGCCACAGCCAGGTTCTCTCTGGCCGCGACCAGGTTCCAGTAACTGATCGCGGTTGTGGCCAGCAACTCCTCAGCCGTGCGGCGCAGATCCAGCTCCCGCGACCCGATCTCCATCACGGCGGCACGCTCTTTGGCGCCCACAACGTCGCGGCCCCGGCCTTGCATTAGAGGAAGAACAAGCTGTATGCCCGACTGCGACGTATTCAGGCCGTTGCGGTTGGTCAGATTATCAGCCGTGCGGTTGATCCCCGTGAAAGAGTTGACGGAGATCCCGTTCCGGAATTGCTTGGCCACGTTGAACCCATAGGCGGCAACGCTTTCCGATGAATCAGAGCTCTGAAAACCGGCCGGCAACTGGCTTTGCGCAAGCCTTGAGAGCGGCGTATGCAAGCTCTGCCCGCCCAGAGTGCTTCCCAGCACTGCATCAAACTGGCCGCTGGCCTGCTGCTTTTGCGCGCGCGCAACCGTAACGTCCCCGCGCTGGAGATGGAGCGTTGGATGGTGCTCCAGCGTCGTTCGCAAAGCGTCCGCAAGGGTGATCGGCTTCGCTTCACCAGGCATGGTGATCCGGGGGCTTTGTGCCTGCACGGCCAATACTGGCGTTACGCCCGCGTGAACAGCAACCAGCAGGAAAGCTATGGCGCGTATGTTCCGCAGCATCGCGGAAGATGCCCGCAGGCTACGCAGCAAACCGCGCATCGGTGCGCCTGCTCCAGGATAGGTTGCTACTGTCGTTGACATCCGTGCCATAGCTTTACGTCCCTGCATGAAAGGTGCAGTCACCCGCTAAGGGGGACAATAAGTTAACGGTTTCGTGAAGCGAAACGGTTACGGCACCGTGCTGGCCAGCACGCATCCTCCTGCAACCTCTTCCAGATCGTCGTCCGTTAACTCCTCGACGTGCGCCACCGGATCAGGGAGCACGATGACCTTTCTAGACTTGCCATAGTTCTCAATGAATTCAATGGTGATGTCCTGGGGAGGCTCAATACCGAACTTCGAGAAGGCTGCCCCGCTATCCTGAAGCACAAGACAACGGAAATCATGGTCGATGGCTGCTCGTCTGAGGATCTGACGAATGGCCGATTGAAACTGAGGGTCGTGATGGCTCATCTTTGCAAAATCTCCTTTGGACGGGTGGTCTTCGTCCGTTCGTCTCAAAAGCAACTTGCTACTGCTGATTTTGGAACCCGCCTGATCAACAGTTTGTTGAATGAGGCAACCGGCACCAGTCCCTGCCGGCCGCTCCACTTGTGTAACTAGCTTCCTCCCCGCTTCGGTAGAGGGCAATCGAAAATGTCCTTTGATTTCAGGACTTAATAAGTCAATGAATATGTCACTTTTATTTCTGATGTTGATGTGTCCCGCCCGATGAGAAACCGTTTCTCCGATCGCGAAAGAGAGGATCGTCGCGGAAGAAATCCTGTCGCATCATCTGGAATTCACTTTGGGTCAACAAAGCACAGCAAGCAGGCAGATGAGTGCGCTCCGAATCTGTAATGCTCTTGGCTCAGCATCTTCGTGAATAGCGAGCACAGACGCCATGCTCGAAGGATGCAGACTTCATCTTTCCGTCGACTTAAAGCGGAAGGAAGAATGCCGCTCTGCGCTTCCACGTTTATCGCTGATTATCTGCGTCCAGCCGCTATTAAGGCTGGAGTCCATATCGAGGACGGTCAGCGGTTCGGTCTTCACAACCTACGCCACTCGCTGAGCAATTGGCTTATGAATAAGGCGAAGGTCGAGCCAAAGGACTGTAACAGGGGATCTTTCGGCATTCGAAGATTCAGGCCACGCTTGATCTGTACACGCAGGAAGACAGCGATGAAACACGGGCGGCCCAAGGGGCGTTCCTGGCGGCGGTCGGCCTTAAGCCCGAGGCGATCCAGTAAAGCTGTGGGTTGAATTGTGGGTTGGAGTTTCGGGTGTCACGCCCGATAACTCCTTGAAAAGAAATGG
>DAHUXF010000189.1 GCA_027307295.1 Acidobacteriaceae bacterium | reverse complement strand
TTCAGGGTCGCTGACTACAGCCCGGAAGAGACAATAAGCAGCCACAAGCATTCCTTCCATCGTTACCTGATTGCCGGCAGCGCCCTGGCTTGTGATCTTTTAATTAATCTGCCGAAGATGAAGGTCCATCAAAAAGCGGGTGTTACAGGCGCGCTCAAGAACCTGGTGGGCGTGAATGGGCAAAAGGCTTATCTGGTCCATTACCGCGAAGGTATGGCCAGCCAGCATGGTGATGAGTTTCCTGACAATATTTCCCGTCTGATATGGCTGCAATCGCGACTGCGGCAAGCCTTGCAAAAGCGTTCCAGACTGCTGTTTCGCATTGCGCGTTGGGGATGGCGGCCTTTGAAACGCCTTGCCGGAATCAAGACCGAAGGCACGCGCGAGAATCTGAGCAGGAATTTCTATATGGCAGGAGGGGCCTGGTACGGAAACGATACGATATGGCGCATGGTGTATGACCTGAATAAGATCATCCGTTATGCTGGCCCGGATGGAGAGTTAAAAACAACACCGCAACGTGCTTACGTGGCCATCATGGACGCCATCATTGCAGGTGAGGGCAATGGCCCCCTTCAGCCCTTGCCAGTGGACCTGGGAATTGTGCTGGCCGCCAATGATCCCTTCCAGATGGACATGGTGATGGCCCGGTTGATGGGGTTCGACTACCGCAAGATCCCAATTTTATGCCACCATGCGTTATTCGCGGATGCTGAATGGGGAGCCGTTCCGCCCCAGGAATTAAGCATTGATAATGACGGCAAGTCCCTGCATGGGTTGGATAATTTGCCCGTGCTCCGTCGCTTTATTGCTCCACCAGGATGGGCTTCACATATTGAACTGGGAGAAGAGGATGCTACGAGCGCCATGCAGCCGGCTCGCTTACTTTAGCCTCCATCGCCTGATCGGCTCCCATATGGCGAAGCACTACCGGGAGTTCCTGGCACTGAACAGCTATTCTTCTCAGTACTTGAAAGAACTTCAGACTGACCGGCTGCGGCGCTTACTGGCAAAAACCATTGCTGGCATTCCTTTTTATCGCGACCGTGTTCAGCCAAGCGGGAATCTTGCGTTGCGCGATTTTCCCGTATTGACCAAAGCGGATATTCAACAGAATTTTCAGAACCTCATGTCCCCGCAAATACGGCAGGAATACAATTCTGGAAAACGCTCCCGGTCCTATTCGTGGTTGACTGTGCAGACAGGCGGCTCCACTGGAATGCCAACTACGGTCATTCATGACAAGAAATTCCGAGATTTCAACCGGGCTGCGCGGCTCTATACCCAGTATTTATGCGGATTCCCTATTGGTACGCCCTATTTCAAGCTGTGGGGCAGCATGCGTGAGATCAATGATTCCAGAGGATCTATTCAGCAGCGTGTCGCCAGCTTTCTCGCCGGCGAGATCATTTTTAATGCTTTCAAGATGGAAGATGCAGAAATTGATTCCTATATTCAACAGATCAACAACTCTTCCGTTGAATACATGATGGCCTATTCTGATGCAGCGCATCGAATGGCCCGGCGCATCGCGCAGACAGGCAGAACGGTACGCCCGCTCAAGGCCGTGATGGCCTGCGCCGGAACTCTGACCGAAGAAATGCGGCGCACCATCGCCAAAGCGTTTGGGGGGGCCAGAGTCCACAACATGTATGGAAGCCGCGACTGCGGTGCTATGGCCTGTGAGTGCGCCCACCAGTCCCTGCATGTACTGGACAACAAAGTGATACTGGAGGCCGTCGACCCGCAAGGATCGTCCGTGCCGGCTGGCCAGCCGGGAAGGATCCTGGTAACCATTCTGGGTAACTATGGGTTCCCGTTAATCCGCTATGAAATCGGGGACGTAGGCGTTCTTACGAACAAGCTATGTGATTGCGGCTTGCCAACTCAGGTTCTTGACCGGGTGGAAGGAAGAAGCATTGAGTTCCTTGTTACCACCAGCGGCGGCTATATCTCCCCCATTTATTTCCGGCACCTGATCGGGGTGGTCCACAATCCAGGTGCGATTCGGCGCTTTCAAATTGTCCAATATGCCAGAGACCGTGCTGAACTGGCGTTGGAAAAGGAACCAGGCGCTACAGAGGCAAGTGTTGGAAGTTCCACCGAAAATATCAGGCGTGATTTGATCGCAGTATTTGGTCCTGAGATGAAGCTCCGAATCAACGTTGTTGACAGGATTCCAGAGGCCGACAGTGGAAAATTCATTTTTGCTATCAACAAAATCCGGCAGCCTGAAACGCCATGAAAATCATGATGCTGCACAACCGGTATCTGGTTCCGGGCGGAGAAGACCTGTCCACTCTGGCTGAGGCTTCTTTGCTCCGGGAGTCCGGCTGTGAAGTGGAGTTGCTGGAAGAAGACAACCGCCGGATTGCAGAATTGGGCAATCTGAAGACAGCAGTGAGGACCATCTGGTCAACAGAATCATTCCAGCGCATTCGCGCAGCATTGCGCATGGGAAGGTTCGATATTCTGCACGTTCAGAATTTTTTTCCCCTGTGGTCTCCATCCGTGTACTACGCTGCGGCGCAGTGCGGTGTTCCCGTGGTGCAGACGCTGCGCAACTATCGCCTGATGTGCGTCAATTCAACGTTTTTCCGGGAGAATCGTGCCTGTGAAGATTGCCTGGGAAAATTTGCGCCCTGGGCGGGAATCCGGCATGCATGTTACCGGAACAATCGGGCCGGCAGCGCTGTTGTTGCGGCAATGATTGGACTACACAAGCTGAGAGGCACATGGCGGAACCGGGTCAACAGTTACATTGCGCTCACGGAATTTGCGCGGCAAAAGTATATTGCCGGTGGCTTGCCGGCGGAATCGATTGTTGTAAAACCCAATTTCCTTCATCCTGCTCCTGCGTCCGGCAACGGAGCGGGAGGATATGCCTTAGTTGTTGGCCGCATGAGCGCCGAGAAAGGCATCATGACCATGCTTGCTGCATGGAAAATTGCGCGGAATCCATTACCTTTGAAAATCGTGGGGGATGGACCTCTGGCTGAAACCGTGGCTACGGAAGCAGCTTCTATGCCGGCTGTTCAGTATCTTGGGCGCCAGTCGCCGGACGAAGCGCTGGAACTTATGCGGCATGCCGCCCTTCTGGTTTTTCCCTCGCAATGCTATGAAGGCATGCCGCGCACGATCATTGAGTCCTTCGCAGCAGGAACTCCCGTGGTGGCGTCAAATATCGGCGCGATGGCATCCATGATTGTCCCGGAAGAAACAGGTTTTCATTTCAGTCCGGGCAATGCGGCTGAATTGCGAGACAGAATCGACTGGTGCAGCGCCAATCTTGCCGGCCTCCACGCCATGCGGGTGAAAGCCAGAGCCGCTTTTGCGGCTTCTTACTCAGGCCCGGCCAATGTAGAAATGCTCAAAGCCATTTACCATAAAACGCGAATTGCCCAGCATTTGACGCATGGAAACAAGTAATTCCATGGTATTCTCAGCTTAAGCTTATCTAATTTCCAGGGTGCCGCTCTGACACCTTCATTGAAAGCTGGCTCTGTGGAAGTTCCTGTGTAACTTGAAGCAGGAGTTGAGGCAGGACGTGCAATAGATTTGGCGCGAGATGTCCAAATAACACAAGGGGTATGCGTGAGTATCGCACTCATTTCAGGATCTGCCGGTTTGATTGGTTCGGAAGCAGTCCGTTATTTTGCCGCAAAAGGGATGCATGTCATAGGCATTGACAATGACATGCGTAAATATTTCTTTGGCCCGGAGGCATCCACCGAATGGATGCGCCAGCATCTGGAAGCTACCATTGCTACCTACCAGCACTACAGCATTGACATTCGGGACCAGACGTCAATCTTTGATGTTTTTCGCCGCTGTGGGAAAGATATCAGGCTGGTGGTGCATACTGCGGCCCAGCCTTCGCATGACTGGGCGGCGCGCGAACCCCTGACAGATTTTTCGGTCAACGCTACAGGGACACAGATCCTGCTGGAAGCGACACGGCAGTTTTGTCCAGAAGCCCCATTTATCTTTACCTCCACCAACAAGGTGTATGGTGATTCTCCTAATTCCCTTCCCCTGGTGGAGCAGGAGACCAGATGGGAAATCGAAAAGTCCCACAAATATGCCAGTAAAGGCATTACAGAAGAACAATCCATTGATCATTCCATGCACAGCGTGTTTGGCGCTTCCAAAGTGGCTGCGGATGTAATGGTCCAGGAATATGGCCGCTATTTTGGATTGCGTACCGCCTGTTTTCGCGCAGGCTGCCTGACCGGACCGAATCACTCCGGCTCGCAATTGCATGGCTTTCTGGCCTACCTTCTGCGCTGCAACGTAACGGGAACTCCCTACAAGGTTTTTGGCTATAAAGGGAAACAGGTGCGCGACAACCTGCATAGCTCAGACTTAATCCGTGCTTTCGATATGTTTTTTCAGTCGCCGCGTTCAGGTGAGGTCTACAACATTGGCGGAGGCCGGCATTCCAACTGCTCCATGCTGGAGGCCATTGCCATGTGCGAGAAAGTTTCCGGCCGCAAGATGAAATGGGAGTACGCTTCCGCGAACCGCGCAGGGGACCACATCTGGTGGATCAGCGACTTTGCCAAGTTCCAGTCGCATTATCCTGAATATGAATTACGGTACGATTGTGAGGCCATTCTTCGCGAAATGCACGATAGAAACCAGGAACGGTGGAGAGGGCTTTCTCGAGTTGCCCAGGCATGAGCGCATCTGAGAAAAAGAACCTGCTGGGGATTCTGGTGGATGGTGTTGACCGCGCATCGGCGTTGGAACGAATTGTGGCAGCTGCTCGAGAACGCAGGCCTTACGCCGTGTCTGCATTGGCAGTGCATGGCGTCATGGAAGGCGTGCTGGACGAAGCCCATCGCTACCGCCTGAACCACCTGGACCTGGTAGTGCCGGATGGCCAGCCCGTGCGCTGGGCCCTGAACCTGATCCACGCTCTCACCCTGCGCCAGCGGGTGGATGGTCCCAGCCTTACCAGTGAAGTGCTGCGCAGGGCCGAAGAAGAGCAATTGCCCGTTTATTTGTACGGGACCACGCCTGATATTCTTGACCGCCTCTGCCGGGCCCTGCAACAGCGCTATCCTAAACTGCAAATTGCCGGGGCTACTCCCTCCTGCTTTGGACGGCTCAGTCCGCAAGCTGCGGACAGGTTGGCAGACCGAATCAAACGCTCAGGAGCAAGAATTGTGTTTGCCGGATTAGGCTGTCCCCGGCAGGAAGTGTGGGCCTATGAGTTCCGTGACCGTTTGAAAATGCCGGTCCTTGCGGTAGGCGCGGCGTTCCCGTTTATCGCCGGCACGTTACGCCGAGCGCCCCACTGGATGCAGGACAGCGGTCTGGAATGGTTCTACCGGCTCTCCCGCGAACCGCAGCGTCTTTGGAAACGCTATTTAGTGGTAGGTCCGGCTTATGTGCTGCTGGTAGGATGCCAGATCCTGGGTATTCGCTTTCAGATCAACGGAACGCCACCGCAGCAGGAAATCCTCTTTGGGTAATGTTCCCGGAAACAAACGAACTCATCTTCCATATAAAAGTTGCCCGCGTTGATTCGAGTTCCGGATAGGTCACAATAATCTTGATGGACATTGCGCTGTTGATGCACGAATTATTGATTGAGGGCGGTGGAGAGAGGCAATGCCTGGCTCTGGCGCGCTCTCTCTCCCGCCTGGGCCATAACGTGGTTGTTTACACATGTGCCTATGACCGGAACAATTGCTTTCCTGAGATTTGCCAGGACATCAGGATCGTTGAGGTAGGCCGCGGTCCATGGCCCCGTCTGCGCAAGCCGCTCTTCCTGCGTGGCTACCTTGATATGCGCCGGATGGCCTCGTCCATTAGAACCCCGCACCAGATTTGGAACCCGCATCACTGGCCTCCGCAATGGGCCTCCGTGTGGCTTAAGCGGAAGCATGGAGGCGCGGTTCTGTGGATGTGCAATGACGTTCCCAATCTGCTGGAAAGATCAAAGCTGAAGTCCATTGGCCTCGCCGCCGCAATCGTGCACCGCTTGTATTATCTCTATGACCGGATGCAGAACCGCAAAGTAGACCTTACGCTTTTTCTCTCCAACTG
>DAHUXF010000188.1 GCA_027307295.1 Acidobacteriaceae bacterium | reverse complement strand
ATCAGAGATTCCTGCACTGGTCTACCCTGTTCTCGCCGCAGATTTTCGCAGATACGCGCTGATCAAAGACAAGATATTACCCACGAATCAACGCAAAAAGTGCGAATCTTAGCCAGACAATCAAAACCAGTCCAACCAAAAGACTTGCATGCCTGTTAATTTCCCATCCGTGCAGCATGTCCAGCCAGGAAGTTTTTAAGCAGGCTTCCTCCGTGCATCTGCGTCTCCGTGGTAGACGTTTTTGTTTACGATTGGAGCCGGCAGCAAGCCACCGGCTCCGATGTTATGTTATTTCCAGTACTGATCGCGCAACTCCGTCTGCTTGTTCACCAGGGGAATCTCCTGGCCTTGAATGAAGACGTGCTTCACATCGGTCTTCACATCCAGCGGATCGCCGTTGGCAACAACAACGTTGCCGATCTTGCCTGCTTCCAACGATCCCAGGTCTTTGTCCAGTCCCCATATCTGGGCCGGGTTGATGGTCAGTGCCTTCAGCGCGTCCTCGGGTGACAGTCCAAATCCCACCGCATATCCCGCTGCATAAGGGAGGTTGCGGGCCTGATGTGAGTCATAAGAAGCGAAAGCGATCTTGACGCCGCGTTTGGCCAACTGCGCCGGCATACTGTAAACGGCATCATAGCGCTCTGATTCCTTTGGCTGTTCATAGATGGGTCCCACAATTACCGGCAGTCCGGTGGCTGCAATCTTGTCCAGCAGGCTGGCAGAGTGCGTCACGTGGTTGAGGACAACTTTCAGATGAAACTCATTGGCCAGGTCCAGAGCCGTAAGCACATCGTTAGGTTGCTCTGCGGCCAGCACAACAGGCTTTTTGCCGTGCAGATACGGCAGCAGGGCCTCCAGCTTTAAATCGCGCTTGGGCGGAGCGCCTGCCTTGTCCTTCTCTTTTTCGTCCGTGCTGGATTTCTTCTTTTCATAAGCTTCCAGCT
Source organism: Acidobacteriaceae bacterium (assembly GCA_027307295.1). Classification (GTDB taxonomy): domain Bacteria; phylum Acidobacteriota; class Terriglobia; order Terriglobales; family Acidobacteriaceae; genus Angelobacter. Next base: position 5,139 of record DAHUXF010000188.1, on the reverse strand, counting down.
TCCGTTCATAATCTAAAGCATCAATGAATGCCTGGCGAAGCTGGGCTGCCATGCCCATCCGGGTGAACGGAAATTTTGCGCTTTCAAAGCTTTGATTGCGGCGTTGCTGGCCGGTAAAGTTCAGCGGCATGGCAATGTCGCGCACCTCCAGCATCTCCTCCGCAGAGACGCCGGCCAACTGGATGAACGAATCCTGTCCGGGCAGCGTATCTCCACTGGCCGGGGCGACAATGGCATTCGTAATGCCATTGATGCGGGTCACCGGGATCAGTGCAGTCTCCGCGTGAAACGCGTCATATACATGCATGTGCGGCATGATTTCATCGCTGGGTTCCAGTTCGTCATTCGTCATGCGGTCAGCGCTGACCTCGGTCAGCCCAAGATGCGTTTCAGAGTCAATCAGACCGGGATACACCGTCATGCCGGTTACATCAACGACCCTGGCGTTGCCGGGAATGGCCGTGCCTGCTCCGCCGACTGCGGTGATCCGCCCGTTCTGCATCACCACAACGCCGTTCTCAATCACGCCGTGCGTGATGGTCAGCAATTTGCCGCCTTTTAAGGCGACCGTCTCATTGGCTGCCGCGCTGTTCGCTGGAGCCGCAGCTTTCTGTTTTCTGGATTGCGCTGTTGCCGCTGCCGCCATCAGAACGATGAGTAAGAAAGTTTTCTTCAGCATGATTATTGGGCCTCCTTGGTGTGGGTCAGCCCCAGGCCGGGCAGTGAACGGTCAAAATAAACGTCGCCGTCGATGAGCACCTTATCCACCAGCGCGGCAGAAGAAAGCGGATAGCTGTTCCAGATAGTAATGTCGGCATCCTTGCCGGCATCAATGGAGCCGACACGGTCATCCACGCCAATGATCCAGGCGGGATTCAGCGTGATCGCTTTCAGCGCCTCGTCTTCGGTCATGCCGTAATGCATGATCTTGCCGGCCTCCTGATTCAGCCGCCGGGTCACATCCTCGGAATCGCTTTTTAAGGCCACGCGCACGCCTTTGTGAGCGGAGATGGCTGCATTCCACGGAATGCCGTCCCAGGCTTCATATTTAAAGCCCCACCAGTCCGGCCATGTAGCAATGGCTACTCCATTGGCGGCGATCTTATCGGCCACCTTATACGCCTCCAGTGCGTGGTGGAAGGCGCGAATCTTGTACCCGAATTCCTTGGCCGATGGCCATTTCCGTCAGGAACTCATCTGCGCGATAGCAATGGATCTGCACCAGCAGTTTGCCGCGCAGCACGTCAGCCAGCGCTTCCAGCTTCAGGTCTTTTTTGGGCGGCGTTGCCTCTTTGTCGCCCTTCTTGACCTTGGCGTCATAGTCGTCCCATTGCCGCATGTATTCGCGCGCTTCAATAAATGACGCCCGCATGACTTCAAAATTTCCCATCCGCGTGGCCGGCAGCTGGTTGCGCGATCCATACACGCGCTTGGGATTTTCACCGCTGGCAAACTTGATGGACTGCGGCGCTCCGGGGAAGATCAGCTCATCGCGTCCCAACCCATACTTATGCTTGATCACCACGGCTTGGCCGCCGATCATGTTGGCCGAGCCATGCAGCAACAGTGACGTGGTCACGCCGCCGGCCAGCGCGCGATAGATCGCTTTATCACTGTAGTCAAAGGCATCGAGCATCATCATGTGCGGCGTGACAGGGCTGGTGGGCTCGTTGACGTCATCATCCAGCGCGATATGCGAGTGCGAATCGATCAGGCCCGGCATCACGAACTTGCCTGTGGCATCAATAACCCTGGCATTTGCGGGGGCCTTTACGCTGGCCCCAACTTCTGCAATCTTGCCGTTATGGATGTAAATGCTGCCGTTTTCAATCTTGCCATGCGTGACCGTGAGAATGGTCCCGCCTTTGATGACTACATCATTCTGGAAAGAGGGATGCGGCTGTTGGCCTTCAGTCTGCTGGGCAAAAACCATGCTGACCAGCGACAATACAAAGCACAACAGCATCGCCGGTACCGGACAAACGCGACGCGCCATAGGTTGAACTCCTTGGAAGCAAATGAGGAACCCGCGATTCTATGAGACCCGGTTGCAACTGGCAATCAACAATTGCTGAATGCATTTCGTCCCACCCAGAGACAGCGCACGTACTCTCAGGGCAGTCCATTATGGGCCGGAAGCGCTGTTGCAATCTTAAATTCCAAAATCTCTTCAAGACCCTGATACGTCTACTGGATTTTGCCACTATACGGATGAGTGGTAATCCAAGTTTGCCTGACCTTCAGGCAATGCCAACTCCAGGCCAGCCTGATCCGGCGATCCTCACGCGTATCGCGGAGCAGGGAGACCTCATTCAATCCAGACAGAGGAATTCTCTTGCCGTAGCAACGATTGGCGGAGGTGTCGGCGTTCTCGGTGGGGCTGTCTTCGGCGCCGTCGTCCTGGGCGCGCGACTGGGCGCAATAAGCGGAATCCTTGTTGCCTTGGAAGTGGCCTGATCGGTGCAGGTATCGCGTATCTGGTGACACAGGCGTTGAGTTTTAAACAACGCGTATCTGGTGACACGAGTGCGGGGTTCTAAAACAAAATGTATAGGGCGAACAGCCAAACGAGCGGGCATGAAATTTTAATCATGCCCGCCATAGCTCTTTATTCTCAGAACATTTTCAATTCTCTGGCGATCCGGCGTATGGTTTCGTATTCCTGATCATTGGCCTGGACAAACTGTTTGGCGCGCAGGACCTTTAAAACTGCATCATTTTCACCCGGCTTCAAGGCCAGAAGGGCGCGAACGAATTTGTCGCGCTCTTCCTCGGGCAAGCCCTTACGGGCCACATACACATAGTCGACAAAAGGTTTGGAAGTATAGAAGATGCGGACTTTTTCGCGGTCAATTTTTCCACTTGCAACCATGGTGGTAAAGACCGTTTCGTCCAGAACTCCTGCTTCCACCACTCCCATTTCCACCATTGCCGCCGTAACCGGATGGCTCCCGCTATAGCGCGTCTTAAGCTCAGTTTCAGGATTAATCCCTGCCGCTTTAAGCTCGAAATGAGGCATCAGATGAGCGCTGGCCGAGTTGATGTCACCATATGCAAATTGCCGTCCGCGCAGATCTTGGAGCGAATGGATCGACGTGTTCGCTCCCGTGATGAAGACCGAATGAAACTGGCGGTCTGAGGTCCTCTGGACGAGCGGAACAACAGCGTGCTGGGCATGCGCCCTGACATACATCAGCGCACCCAGGCAGGCAAAATCGTAAGTTCCATTTGCCAGATTGGCAACTGTATCAGCGTAGTGGTCAGGGACCACCAGATTGACTGGGCGTCCCATGGCTTTGGTGAGATAGGCCCGCAGCGGCGCCCTCTCATCCTGGGTCAAACCATCTGGAATCAGACCGATAGTAATAGGCTTGTCAGCACCGTAGATCGGTCCTTGCAAAAGACAAACTGTCGCTAAAATGGCGGTACAAATTCGCACCAGCATGAAGGTTCCTCCCTCGCTATCGCCAGTACAACATTGACTTGGCTTGCATAGGGTTGATGGCACCCGGCAATCCAATCTTAAGAATAACCTAATTAATCTGGAGTTTTGGCCAGCGTTGCCGGTACATATGTAACCGGAGTCACATGTGTCTTCACACTAAAGTAGCTGTACTTGTGTATTTGTTAGAGTAGGCGCATGCGCGCCGTTATTCAACGAGTCACCCGCTGTCGTGTCACTGTGGGCGGGGATGTTAGCGGAGAGATCGGTCCCGGCATTCTTGTCCTGCTCGGTGTGAGCAAGACCGATGCTGAATCGGCGGCAGACTATCTGGTGGAAAAGATCGTTGGTCTCCGCATTTTTGAAGATGCTGAAGGCAAGATGAACCTTTCCCTACAGGACGTGAGCGGCGCAGTGCTGGTGGTTTCGCAATTCACCTTGTATGGCGATGTGCGACGGGGCAGGCGGCCATCCTTTGACGCAGCTGCCCGGCCTGAAGAGGCAAAGCGGCTCTACCAATACTTTGTCGAAAAAGTCCGCGCGGCGGGCCTGCGCTGTGAAACTGGACAGTTTCAAGCCATGATGGAAGTCGAGTTGGTCAACAGCGGCCCCGTAACGATTTTGTTGGATTCAGAGAAGGTGTTTTGAGATAAGGGATTTACGGCAGAGGGCGCAAAGGGGCAATCAGTAAGTAAAGACGCAAAACATGGATTACCGCGGAGAACGCAGAGCAACCAAACGGAAGCATGTAGAAATCCTGTTACCGAAAGGGAACCGCAAACTGGGCTTCCTGCAACAGTGCGGCCCTTTCACATAATTTTGCAGGCGGGTTTATCCGTGTGAATCCGTGCGATGCCACAAATGTTTTTGCTCCCTTCGCGACCCTTGCCGTAAACAACTGCGGCAGAGCACTGGTTATTGCTGCCGGAGTGGTGGCATAGGCAAGGTAATGTTGTAGGTCCTTGCGCCTACACCCACTCCTCCCTGACAAGTGTTTGGCGGTGTGGTGCATACGTTTTTGGTGGAAGGACACTCCGCCGCCCAGAACATATATCCCAGCAGGCCTGAGCTTGTGCCCGCGCCGTTCGGAGCCACAGTCTGCACAAAAGTCCCGGTTGAATCTTCCAGTGATGCGCTGAAATTCGTGCATTCGGGAATTGGATTGTGTGCGTCAGCAATGAACAGGCTTCCAGTGAACTTGGCCGGGGCTAGCGGTGGGATGGGTGGAGCAAAATTTGATTTTCCATTCACATGTTCCAGCCAGTTTGACTCCGCAGAAGAAGCGCTGGTCGGCTGCTGGCTGGGGACCAGAGCATTGGCATAGTCAAGGACAGGGTTGGCGGTGGTGAGCCAGTCCGTGGTGGCCTTGCGGTCCAGAGCGATCAGGAAGCGGTCACCTGCGCCCACATCAATGGTGAGCCGCGCTGCAGCATTTGCGCCGGTGGCGTCATACGGAAGCTGCGACCGGTAAGCGTTGATGAAAAGCTGAAGGCCAGAAAGATTCGGCGTAGTGTTTTCTTCGTAGTCAATTTCAATGCCTGCGCCCAGGCTCCGGGCCAGCGCCGCCGCATTCAGTCCTAATTGCGTGGGGTTGGTGGAGAGGGCGGTGTTCCAGTCGGTCACAAAGGTAATTCCCCCAATGGCCAACATCACGCGCACATTGTGGCTGGTGAAGTAACTTACGATTTGCTGGTTCA
>DAHUXF010000187.1:1173-6091 GCA_027307295.1 Acidobacteriaceae bacterium | reverse complement strand
GCCTCTTCCACTTCCTGGCTGGAGACATTTTCACCGCCGCTCTTAATCATGTCTTTTTTGCGATCAAGAAAATAGAGCCAACCGTGTTCGTCCACATGGGCAACGTCACCGGTATGGTGCCAGCCGCCGCGAAAGAGAGCTGCATTGGCTTGCGGATCTTCAAAGTAGCCGGGTGAAATGCAGGGACCACGAACCACAATTTCTCCTGGCTGTCCCGGCTTAACATCTTTCATCTCGTCGTCGACGATGCGCAATTCCAGCGGCATATGCTGCACGCCGATGGGATCGGGCGCGGCCAGCATTCGCCCCAGTTCGCTGGGCGGGGTGGTGGACCCCAGCGCCGTGGTTTCCGTCTGTCCCCAGCAGTTGATCCACTCTGCGTGCGGGGCAATGCGCCGCCAGCGCTGAAAGACCGGCGTAGGCAGATATTGAAAGACAAACAGCCGCCGAAGGCTGGAGAGGTCCACGGCTTCAATCAACGGCATGCTGATCAAGCCTACCCATACTGTGGCGGGCAGGGAAAGAGAGTTTACTTTCTGCACAGCAATGGCATGGATGATCTGGTCCGGCTTGGGCAGCGGGATGATTACGCTTTCACACCCGGAAGCAAAGCAGCCGAACGTCATCACCAGCCCGGCCACATGAAACATCGGCAATGCCAGCAGGAACTTGATGCTGGCGTCCCGGCCATAGTCGGCGTAGCTGGCCATCAGATAAGCGTAAAAATTCAGATGAGTCAGGACCACGCCTTTTGGTTTGGCCGTGGTGCCGCTGGTGAAGATGATGAGATGGGTGGATTCACTTTCCACCCGTTGCTCCACCGGCGCGGCGTCATACTGGCTGAGCGATTCGCGGAACTGATCGTTCAGCACAAAACACGTTGCCGGCGGCGCAGTCACCTTGGGTTGGAACATTGGTTCCACCAGCAGCGCTTTGACGCGCGTCTTTTCCATGACATACGCCACATCTTCGGCGGTGAACATCAGATTGATGGGTACCAGCGTCGCACCAATGCGGGCACAGCCGAAGAACACCGCCACGTACTCGGGCGAGTTGGTAGCAAAGATGGCTACGGAGTCGCCGGGGCCAATGCCGCTGGCCATCAGTTTGCGCGCCACACGATTTGCCAGGGCATCCAGTTCACCGTAAGTAAGCTCCCGCCCCTGGAAATGGATGGCCCGCTGCTGCGGCGTGCGGGCCGCGCTGCGGCGCAACGCGTCCCCGACATTGAAGCGGTGAATCAGATTAAACTCAAGGCCAGATCGATCAGACATTACAGTTTCTCTTCTTTGGCGATGATCTCTTTCATGACTTCTGAAGCGCCAGCGCCAATGGTATTCAGCCGCAGGTCGCGCCACATGCGCCCGATGGGATACTCCGTGGTATAGGAAAAGCCGCCGAAAATCTGCATGCAGTCATAGGCGATTTTCTGGGAAAGCTCCGTGGTATACAGCTTGGCCATGGTGATCTCACGCACCGCCCGCCTGCCATGGTTCACCAGATCAAGCGCGCGATAGGTAAGCCAGCGTCCAGCTTCCACCGCTGTGAGGTGCTCGGCAAAGCGGTGCCGCCAGACCTGGAATTTGCCGATCTGCTGGCCAAAAGCTTTGCGATCATGCCCATATTCAATGGCCCAGCGCAGGGCCTTGTCCATGGCGGCCAACGCGCCCAATGACGCCACCAGCCGCTCACCCTGAAAATTTTCCATGATGTAGTAGAAGCCGCGATCCTTCTCGCCCAATATGTAGCGCGCAGGCACGCGGCATTCATCAAAGAAAAGTTCAGCCGTGTCCGATGCCAGGTTGCCGATCTTCTTCAGCTTCTTGCCCACGGACAAGCCTTTGGTCCGGGTGGGAAACAGGACCAGCGAGATCCCTTTATATCCTTCACCGCCAGTGCGGACGGCAAGAACTATATAGTCAGCGCGCGTGCCGTTGGTGATCCAGAGCTTTTGCCCTGAGATGATAAGGTCGCCGCCTTCCATCCGCCCCCGTGTTGTGATCGCGGCCACATCCGAGCCGCCACCCGGCTCGCTGATGCCGAGCGCGCCAATCCATTCACCGCTCACAGCGCGAGGTATGAATTCATCCTTTTGTTCCGCTGTGCCCAACTCCTGAATCACCGGCAACGCCATGTCCGACTGCACCAGGAACGCCATATTGATGCTGCCGCTGTCAGAGTTGGCCATGGCCTCAACATAGGCCGACGTGGCCCACCAGTCCTGCCCGCTCCCGCCCCACCTGGGGTCGATGCGTATGCCGAACATGCCCAAGTCGCCGGCCTTTTTAAAAAGCTCGCGGGGAAAGATGCCTGCCTCGTCCCACTCCGCCGCGTGAGGCGCAATTTCTTCCTTGCAAAAACGTGTAACCGTCTGGCGAATGAGTTCATGCTCTTCCGTAAAGTAAGGGTACTCAGTGCTTTGCTGCTGAACTGCCTGCGGGTTCATTGGCGTCCTCCTGCGAATAAATTTCTACCAGCATCTGTCCCGGCGCAACAATCTGCGCGGGCTTCACCAGCACCGCGCCCACCGCGCCCTGAATTGTGGCCTTGATGGTCTGCTCCATCTTCATGGCTTCCAGCACAACCAACGCATCACCAGGTTTTACAAGCTGGCCTTCCGTCACCAGAATGCGCAGCACCAGCCCCGGCATGGGAGAGTTGGCGGTCTGGTGCTGTCCGCCACTGGCAACTTCAGGAAAGCGCGGCACGCGCTTGATTTCAGCGTGGCCCAGCGGCGAACGCACAAAGTAGCTTGAGCCGTGCTCCCGCACATGGAAGCTATAACGGACTCCGTTGACCAGCGCGTCAACCCTTTCGTCCGGGATGGAGACGGAAAGGACCTGTGTGCCTGCCTCAGCCGCCACTGTTTGATACTCCCGCCCGCCGACCGCGAATTTTATATCATGCGGCGGGGTAGGATTGTTACGAAAGCGCGGCGGTACGGAAGACAGAATTTTTCGGCTTATGTGCCCGCTATGCTCAATATAGGCCCGGACAACGAAACAGGAAATGCGATCAAGCGCTTCATCGGCTTTCGATGACACCGGAAGCCGGAAGCCCGTATGCGCCCGCCCTTCACGGAATTCTGCGCTTTCAAGCACATTGATGAGAAAATCGCGGTTCGTCTTGAGGCCTTCGCCTTGTGCGGCAAAGTTGCGCAGAGCATGGGTCAGCTTGCGAACAGCGGATTCGCGATCATCGGCATGGGCGATGACCTTGGCCAGCAACGGATCATAATGTATGCCTATGGGCGTGGCTTCTGTTACGCCGCTGTCAACACGCAGGCCGGGAACGCTTCCAGGCATTTCCCAGACGTGCAACGTTCCTGTGGAAGGCAGAAAATCATTGGCTGGATCTTCTGCGTAAAGCCGCGCTTCTATGGCATGGCCCATCTGTGGCGGCGGTGAAGCAGGCAGCGCAGCTCCCTGAGCAACTTCTATCTGCAGGCGGACAAGGTCCATTCTCGTCACCATCTCCGTTACCGGATGCTCCACCTGAATGCGGGTATTGACCTCAATAAAATAGAACTCTCCTGAAGGAGCCAGCAGAAATTCAACCGTGCCTGCATTGGTGTAACCGATCTTGCGGGCCAGGGCCACGGCGGCCTCAGCCATGCGGCGGCGGGTTTCCGGCGTGACCGCAGGCGAGGGGCTTTCCTCAATGATCTTCTGATGACGGCGCTGCACAGAACAATCACGCTCAAATAAATGCATCACGTTGCCGTGGTGGTCGCCGAAGATCTGGATTTCCACGTGCCGCGCATCTTCCACATACTTTTCCACCAGAAGAGTGCCATCCCCAAAGGCGCGTTGCGCCTCACCCTGCGCAGCCGCGAACGCCTCGTCAAACTCTGCCGCGTTGCGAACGATGCGCATGCCGCGTCCGCCACCGCCTGCCGAGGCTTTGATTAATCTTGGAAACTCGTTTTCAGCTGGCGCAGGAACAATGGGAACGCCTGCCTCTTGGGCCAGCTTGCGCGCTGCATTCTTGCTGCCCATGCTGCGGACCACATCAGCGCGTGGGCCAATAAAGACCACGCCAGCAACGTCGCATGCGGCGGCAAAATCGGCGTTCTCTGAAAGGAACCCATATCCTGGATGGATGGCATCTGCGCCCGTGAGTCTGGCGGCAGCAATGATTTTCTCAATATTCAGGTAAGAGTCCCGCGGTGGCGCAGCTCCAATCGGCACAGCCTGATCTGCCAGGCGAACGTGCAATGCGTCGCGATCATAGTCCGAGTAGACAGCGACGGTCTGAATTCCCATCTCGCGGCAGGTACGCATGATGCGCACAGCGATCTCACCCCGGTTGGCGATCAATATTTTGCGAAAGCTCTTCATGTCTCTAAAAAATCACCCGTCATTACGGACAGCAAACAAATTCAGTTATAGAGTTCCCACATCCCGTCTGTTCACAGAAATCTGGAATTACAGAAACAACGGAGCACATAAACAAAAAAGCAGGCATCAATGCCGAAACACTCCCCATTCCATGGATCCCCTCACGGGAGCGTTATACGCCGCAGAAAGAGCAATGGCCACAACCGTGCGCGTGTCTCTGGGATCGATGATGCCGTCATCCCACAGGCGCGCCGTGGCAAAGTAACAATCAGACTCCTTCGCGATCTGGTCTTCCAGCATCTTGCGCCCCATGGCCATTCTGGCCTCGTCAACGGGCTGCCCGGTCTTGGCGGCAGCTTCACGCTTGATAATGTCCATGACGCCGGAGAGCTGCTTTTCTCCCATCACGGCAATGCGATGATTGGGCCAGGTAAACAGAAAGCGCGGCGAGTAGGCGCGTCCGCACATGGCGTAATTGCCCGCGCCATAAGAGCCGCCCACCATGATCGTGATGGCCGGCACCGTGGAATTGGAGACTGCGTTGATCAGCTTGGCCCCATTGCGGATGATGCCATCTT
>DAHUXF010000187.1:0-1144 GCA_027307295.1 Acidobacteriaceae bacterium | reverse complement strand
GCTGAATAAATTGCGCGCCCTTCCCGGCAGACTCCGACATAAGCACGCCGTTGTTGCCCAGGATACCCACCGGGAAACCATGAATACGGGCAAAGCCAGTGACCAGAGTTGGTCCGTATTCCGGCTTGAATTCAGAGAATTCACTTCCATCCACAATGCGGGCGATCACGTCACGGATTTCGAATGGGACGCGAACATCAGCGGAAGCGATGCCGAGCAGTTCATCCGGATCGTAAACCGGCTCCGCTGGCGGAGAGAGCTCCGGCATATTGGGCTTTCTGCAATTCAAATGGCCCACAATGTCACGCGCAATGCGGATGGCATCCAGTTCGTCTTCCGCCAGATAATCGGAAAGTCCAGAGACACGCGAATGCATCTCCGCTCCGCCGAGTGACTCTTCATCACTTATCTCGCCGGTCGCCATTTTGACCAGCGGAGGCCCCGCGAGAAAAACCTGCGCCTGCTTTTTCACCATCACCACATAGTCCGACATGCCGGGCAAATAAGCCCCGCCCGCCGTTGAGCTGCCAAAGACAACGGAGATGGTGGGAATGCGTTCTTTGGAGCGGCGCGTGAGTTCGCGAAAACCGCGGCCGCCAGCAACAAAGATCTTGCTCTGCTGTGGCAGGTCGGCCCCGGCAGATTCCACCAGAAGGATGCTGGGCAGATGGTTCTCACGCGCAATGTCCGCAAGGCGCGCGTTTTTCCATATGCCGGGTTCTCCGGTTGCACCGCCTTTTACCGTGGCCTCATTCGCGGTGACCAGGCATTCACGTCCGCAAACCAGTCCTACGCCGCCGATGACGCCCGCGCCCGGCGACTCATTCTCCAGGCCATAACCCGCCAGCGGCGCAATCTCCAGAAAGTACGATCCTTCATCCAGCAGCATCTCTACCCGGTCGCGGGGAAGCAGCTTGCCGCGCTCCTGGTGGCGCTTCACATATTTTTCGCCGCCGCCCAGCGTTGAGCGTTTCAGCTCCGTCCGCAGGCGCTCAACCGCTGACAGCATGTCGGCGTAGTTCGCCTGGTAAAGGCTTGATTCACAGTCCACGGTAGAAAGCAGGGGTTTCACGGGCGATAACTATATCAGGCGGAGCGCCCGGTTCCTAAGCAACTTTAGAGAGAGGGCTGAGAGAGAAAAGCT
>DAHUXF010000186.1 GCA_027307295.1 Acidobacteriaceae bacterium | reverse complement strand
GTAGCGATTTACCTGGAAAAATGCCCCTGCGCTCACGCGGAATGAGCGTTCGCCCACCTGGTAAGCCAGCACCGGATCGCCAACCGTGTATTTGAGTTGCTCCGTACCGCCTTCTGTGCCGGGCGTGCAGGCAAAGAAAGCGAAGCCTTTGATCTCCGGGTTTTTGGCCTGTAGCGCGGCAGCAAACTCACGCATCTCGGGAGCGTCCGGAGCAAGATAAATCTCCAGCACTACCTTGGCATTGGCATGGTCGGTAAAAAATTCGATCTCATTGATGCCTCCCGGGACGCTGCCCGCTTCGCCCAATTCCCAGATTTTGGACAAAAGACGATTGATTGCAGGAGAGCTGATGGGACATTGTTTTACCGGCAGCAGATCATGCGAACCCATACGATGGTAGCCGATGGCAAAATCCGGCCCGTTACGCACTTTGAAGCGCGAACGATTGCGATAGTTCCATGGCTCGCCGGAGTGCGTGATGATCTCACTCTTCCATTCCAGTTTGCCGTTGCGCAGCAATGTCTCTCTCAGAATGGCGCGTTTATTTTCTAACTGCGCAGTGTATCCGGCATGCTGATAGTGGCAGCCTCCGCAGGCAGCGAAATAGGGGCAGGCCGGCGCTATGCGGTAGGGCGAAGGCTTTACAACTTCATCTACTGAGGCGCGGGCAAAGCTGCTTTTCTCTTGCACAATGGTGGCGTTGACTTCTTCTTCCGGCAGGACAAAAGGAAGGAATACCGTCTTGCCCTCAGCAAGACGCGCAAGGCCATCGCCGCCATAGACCAGCTTTTCGATTTTCAGGTTCACAGATAAAAGAGGCTGAGACGTGGAATTTTAGCCTTTTCGAACAGTCGCTTGTGAATAAATTGTTTTATCAGTTGCTGTATCTGCGCGCCAGGCATTTTGCTGCGATAGGGCGCAATCTCCCGGTCCGCCTGCGTCCTTAATTCAAACAGTTCGCTTTCATGGGCGGCGATGGTCAGGGCCGCCAGAAGTTTTTCCTCCATTACAGTAAGCCGCCGCTCCAGGCCTTCCAGTTGCAATGGCACGGAACCCGTTAACGTTGAAGCCAATTCGCTAAGTGTAACAGCGCACTCCTCACAGACCAACTGTAGAGCTACCGGCATCTTTACCTGACGCAGCATTTCCGCGTTGGCCAGAAAGAATCGTGCGATCTCTTGTGCGTCCAGGCCGGGTGCAGTGCCGGCTTCTCCGCGCCTGGCTCCGACTGTGGCCTCTGTCATATCTTCCGCAGCTGCCAGCACCTCCTGGGCGCAATAGGCCAGGGCGTTGATCTTCTTTGTCTTTGAGGGGCGGCGATCATATTTGTCAAAGGTGCCATCAATTCCGCGCAGCACCGCCTCCAGGGGGATGCCGGCTTCTTTCCAGGCTTCAATCAAAGCCCAGTCAACTGTGGAGAGCAACAGTCCAGCTCCCCGGCGTCGCTGGAAATGCTGCTCGACTTCAGTAAAGTAGTTGAAATAATTTTCCACGAAAAACAATCAGGAAGCCGGCTTTTGCTTATGCGCCGCCTGGTTGCGCTCCCAGATGATGCGCAGGCCGTCAAGAGTCAGCAAATCGTCGACGTTCTTAATGTACCTGGAGTGGTCGCCGATCAACCCAGCCAATCCGCCGGTGGCCACCACTTTTGTGTCGGAGCCGAGTTCGGAAATCAGGCGCTCCAGAATGCCATCCACCAGGCCAAGATAGCCAAAAAAGAGTCCGGCCTGTATGCTGCCAACCGTGTTAGTGCCAATCACCTTGGCGGGTTTGCGTATGTCCACGAAAGGCAAACGCGCCGTGTGCTCAAACAAGGCGCGGGCTGAGATGCCGATTCCCGGCGAAATTATTCCGCCCAGATATTCACCTTTGCGGGAAACCGCGTCAAAAGTTGTGGCCGTGCCCAGATCAACCACCACGCACGGACCGCCGTATTTTTCAAAGGCTGCCACACCGTTTACGATGCGGTCAGCGCCCACTTCCTGAGGATTTTCATAGAGCACAGGCATGCCGGTCTTGATGCCGGGCTCTACAAACAGCGGTTTGAGATGGAAATAGCGTTCGCAAACTTCGCGCAGGGTGGAGTCCATGGGCGGAACAACAGAAGAAATGATAATGCCGTGGACCTCTTCGGCCTCCACCTTGCCGATGGCAAACAGGTTGCGGAACAGCACACCGTACTCATCCACCGTGTGCGTCATGACTGTAGCTACCCGCCAATGGGCCAGCAGACGCTGTGCCTTCCCTTGTGGCTGGACAAAGCCGGGAACGCTCGCTTCATACACGCCCAGCACCGTGTTGGTATTGCCAACGTCAAGAACCAGGAGCATTGGGTCTCCTCTGTAATGGACGGACGCTGCCGGAAATTACCATACGCAGGCCTTTGTCTGTCCGCACGCGCAGGAATCCGCGCGGGTCAAGGCCATCTGTAACGCCGCTGTAGCCGCCATCTTCATCCACATGCACCAGCTTACCCTGAGCATAAGATGAACGCGATTCCACCCGGCGCATAATAGGCTCAAAGCGCAGAGCAGGCGTGCGTATGGGGCTGCTCATGGCGCGGAGCAGAGCGCGATATTCGCGGTCCAGCGCGCGTATTAAAGCTGCTGCCACTTCCACGCGTGAAAATTCCCTGCCCGCTTCCAGACGCAGTGATGTCGCTGTCTTATGCAATTCTTCCGGCAACGCCGGTTGGTTTACATTGATGCCGATGCCCACCACTGCATGGTGGACCTTGCTGGCCTCAGAACTCATCTCCTTCAGAATGCCGGCAAACTTTTTATCATGAATAAGCAGATCATTGGGCCAGCGAATGTCGGCAGCCAGGCTGGTTGTCTCTCTTACCGCATCCTGCACGGCCACGCCGGCGATTAAAGAAAGCCAGAGCGATTCTGCGGGCGTCATGGGCGGGCGGAGCAGAAAAGAGCAGTAGATCCCCGTGCCACGCTCAGAAAACCATGTGTGGTTGCTTCTGCCGCGGCCCGCGGTCTGCTCCTCTGCAAGATAGACTGCGCCTTCCGGAGCGTCATCGCCCAGTTCACCGGCCAGGGCCGCCCCACGCAGCGCAACAGAGTTTGTGGAGTCGGCCTGGACTGAATGATGTATATTGCCGGAAAAGATTGTGTTCCGCACCAAAGGCGCCAGAACTTCCGGCAAGAGCTGTTCCGTACTGCTCACGAATTATTTCCCCTGGGCTGGCGCGGGCGGAGCCTGGCGCGCTTCCACATTCAGATCGATCTTCACTTCATTACTGACAACAAGCTGTCCCTTGTCCATGGTTCCGCTCCAGGAGACGTTGTAGTCTTTCCGGTTAATGGTAAGGCCTGCGTGAGCGCCTACAATTTTGCCCTTTCCAGTGTCAACAGGCCCTTTCAATTCAAAAGGAAGGTCCACATCCTTGGATACGCCGCGAATGGTGAGCGTGCCATGGGCCACGTAGCCATCGCCCTTCTTTTCTACGGACTTGCTCTGGAAGGCGATGGTCGGATTGTTCTGTGCATCCAGAAAATCGGGCGAGCGGAGATGTTTGTCGCGCGCCTGATTGTCGGTGGTTATGCTGGCGGTCTGGATCGTGACATTCACGGCTGACTTGGAAGGGTCTTTCTCGTCATAGATGATCTTGCCTTCGTACGTGGTGAACCGGCCATTCACGGTGCTTACAACCATGTGCGTTACGGAAAAGTTGACGGAAGAATGGTTCGGATCAATGTTGTACTCCTCGGCGGCCAGGGCAGAACCGCAAACAGACAGAACAGCAAGTAAGATTCCCAGTACTTTGCGCATAAACTAGAGATATTCTCCTTGTTAGTTTGTAGCCACAATTTGAGCCTGTGAGCGCGGTGAGAGCTTCAATATTTTTCACGCGCGGATTGTCTCCAGGCTCCGCCAATAACCGCATAAAGCTTTGTTTTATAAGGGGATGGCCCCATTTGGGTCAGGCTGAACTCCGCCCTGGCGCTACCCAGTAAAACTCGTGCCCTCCGGTCAATATTAACTGTCAAAAACCCCTCGTTGCCCCGGTATTGTGACTGGCAAGCTTGTTTGCGTGGAAAATCAGCGACATTTCTTGCTGCTTGAACAAAATGTTTTCACGACACCTTTGTCGTGCTACGCGGGGACCATTCGCATGCTCAAGTCCACGGCCTGGGGCGAATGCGTCAAAGCGCCAATGGAAATGTAATCTACGCCGGCTTCAGCGTAGTCGCGGACGTTTTCCAGCCGAATGCCGCCAGATGCCTCCACCGGAACGTGCCGGGAATGGCCCATAATTCGCGTTACAGCCTGGCGCACCTCTTCCACCTTCATGTTGTCCAGGAGGATGCTTTCTGCGCCGTTGGCCAGAGCTTCTTCCAGTTCGGCCATGGTGCGCACTTCAATTTCAATGGGCTGCTCTTCACGGCGGTTGCGCAACGCCTTTTGCAGGGCGGCGGCCACTCCTCCGGCCAGGGCAATGTGGTTGTTCTTGAGTAGAACGCCATCGGAAAGGTCCAGCCGATGGTTCTGTCCGCCACCACAGCGCACGGCATATTTATCCAGGACGCGCAGCCCCGGCGCAGTCTTGCGCGTATCCAGGATGCGGGTACTGGTGCCCTGAACGGCCTCAACATACTTGCGCGTGGTGGTGGCAATGCCGCTGAGTCTTTGCAGCAGGTTCAGGACCACCCGCTCACAGGAGAGCAGAACGCGCGCATTATGGCGTATCACGGCAATGGCTTGTCCCTTATGCAGGCGGACGCCGTCAAAGATTTCACCATGACTGATGACCTCAGGATGCCCCACAACATGGGTGTCCAGGCTTCCGTAAATCTCCAGAATGCGGGCAATCACGCCTACGCCGGAGAGGATGCAATCCTGTTTGGCCAGAATCGTGGCTGTGGCGCGCTGTTGTGGATCAATACAGGCGCGCGAGGTGGCGTCACTGGTTGCCCGGTCTTCGAGCAACGCGTTTTCCAGAATCGCACTGATTCTTCTGCTATGCCAATCCATAATTGATCAATGTAAAAGCTTAACCCAGCCGGGCCAGCCCGGTCTTCCCCTTTTCAATCAGGGACACAAGCTCTCCCTGGCGTCTCCGGATACCTTCCACTACAGCTGCCGGCGCCTTGGCAAGGAATTGCTCATTGCCCAGCTGCCGGTTGGCATTTGCCAATTCCGTTTCCAGCCTGGTCAACTCTTTTGTAAGACGTTCCCGTTCTGCAGCTGCGTCCACCTTTTGCTCATAAACTAAAGCAACCTCAAACTTAGGCGTGGTGCGCGCCCCCGGAACCTGCGCCAGCGAGGCGTCCACAAACTCGATGCCGTCAACGTTGCCCAGCCGTTCCACCATGCCGCGATTGTCCGTTACCAGGGTGCGTATGGCGTCCGCGCAGTGGACCTTGATGGGCGTCTTTACTTTGGGTTCCACCTTCATCTCAGCCCGCATATTACGGACTTTTTCAATCAAGTCCTGGAGCACCGCCATTTGCTGCTCTGCTTCATCATTGAGCCAGCGCGCTTCCGTTTGAGGATAACGCGAGAGGGCAATTGACTTCGCCGGCGGCTTGCCGTCATACATGGCATGCCAGATTTCTTCTGTAAGAAATGGCATGAAGGGTGAGAGCAGGCGCAGCGCACCCTCAAAAACGTTGCCGAGAAACGTCAGTGCATCGCGGGCTTCATCCTGTGGTCCGGAAAGGCTGGGTTTGATGATCTCCAGATACCAGTCGCAGAACTCTCCCCAGAAAAATTTGTAAATCGTGTTCGCGGCCTCATCAAAGCGGTAATCCGTCAGGCTTTGATTGACTTCGCCGGCGACGCGGTTGAAGCGAGAGTAAATCCAGCGCTGCTCCAGCTTGTTCAACTGGCCTTCTGCTGCGCCTGCGGTCAGGGTGACTCCGCCCACACGATCTAGGTTCATGAACATGAAGCGGGCCGCGTTCCATATCTTGTTGGCAAAGGCGCGATAGCCATCCGTGCGGCTTTCAGAGAATGCAATGTCAGTTCCCGGAGAAGCCATGGAAGCCAGCGTGAAGCGCACTGCGTCAGTCCCGTATTTTTCCGTCACTCCTATGGGATCAATTACGTTGCCTTTGGTCTTAGACATCTTCTGCCGGTCG
>DAHUXF010000185.1 GCA_027307295.1 Acidobacteriaceae bacterium | reverse complement strand
ACACCGAAGGCCGGCAGTTCGGCTTCCTGGGCGAACCGCGCGTTAACGTGCTGGAATTGAATCTTGCTTTGGACGAAAAATACCCGCTCAAGAAAACCGCAAGATAAAGAGCATGAGGGCCGGCCGGTCATTCTGGCGGTCCGCAGTTATCAAGCGGTCCTGTTTCTTTACAGAGCGTTTTTCCCGGCTTTCTTTGCTTTGGCCCAACGTGCTTTCATGGCAAGAGAGATGCTTCTTTTACCTGCAGCACTCATCTTGCCGCGTGGTCTGCCGAGTGGCTTGCCGGCTGGCGAAATCCGGCGTGCCCGGCCTCCGGTGAGAGCTTCAATAGCAGCAACGATGCGATCTCGTTGTTCGGTTAGTTGGTCAATAATGTTAGGGGTGTCCATATACTTGGAATTATAGCAATGTAATAGCTTGCGCCTAGTTTTCGTGCTGGTTTAGCATCCAGGTTGGCTTTGTGGTTCCTGAGCGCTGGCCAAGGCCTTTCTTATGACCGCCAAAGCAGGCTGCTCCAGCTTATGGGCTGGAAGTTCCTCTGCTTGCGTCCATTGTGCATCTGTGGCATCGCCTCCGGCGCGCAACTCACCGCCCTGGACGCTGCATAAGAAATCAATCAGCACGTAGTGATATTGTGGAGCGCCGTTTTTCCCGGGAATGATGCGGTCCAGCACTTCAATCACGTCCCCGGCCCGGACGATCAACCCGGTTTCTTCAAGGGCCTCGCGTTCGGCGGCGGCCCGAAGCGTTTCCCTCAGTTCTACCACCCCTCCGGGCAGAGACCATTCACCCAGCAGCGGCGGACTGCCACGTTTCACCAGCACAACGCGGCCCTGGCGGATGATTACAGCGCCCACGCCAACAATAGGCCGGTCAGGATACTCACGCGAAGACGGTGGGGCCGGCGTTTGTTCAGGCTTGGTTGGGCTCTGTTTCTTCAACTGGGTTTCTTTTAAATTGAGGTTTCTTGAATTAGGTTTCTTAGATTCAGATTTTCCTCAGTTCGGCCCTTCCGCAACCGCGTCATGGCCCGGTGGCGAAAAATGAGCGTGGCTGCATGCCAATGAACTTCCATTGTCCGCTATTCCCGGCGACCTGAAAACTCACGCGCTCCTGCCTGCGCCACGGCAATGCGCCATTGCTGGGCTCAACTTCAATTTCGGCATCCACGGCAAGCGTGGTCTGACTGTTTTCCGTGGCGGTCCCGGCCAGATTGAGATGGGCGCGGATGGATTCCGCCTGCGCGAAGAAAGAGGAAACCTGTTGCTTGAACTGCTCTCCTTCTTTCATATGGGCCAGGTCAAATAGGTCGAGCATTTTTTTCTGGCTATGTCCCTGTAGCGCTTCGTTCAACTGGAGAAGCAGCCGGGAGGCGGCAGGCTCATCGAACTTATTTTCACCTGGAGATGGTTTTGGCGCGGTGGTTTGCGCAGGCAGCAGCGCTGCCAGAAGCAGCACCGCCAGCAGAAGAGGCGGCAGCTTATGCATGCTCGCCGCCTTCAGGCCCATAGAACATCACCCAGACCAGCAGGTCATCACTGAAATCCTCAAAGCGATGGACCTCTCCTGCGGCGGCAAAAAGCGCGTCGCCGGCGGAGAACTCTACACGCTGTCCTTCGTTCAGGAACCAGCCATGGCCGGACGCAACAATATAAAGTTCGTCGCGGCTGTGCGGTTGTTGCAGGTCATGGCCTTTAGGCGCGTAGATTTCCACGGTCAAGGAGCCGTGCCGAAAAAGCTCGGCGTAGAGTTTACCGTCTTTGCCGGGAATGGCGTTTTGGGCGTCAGAGAGTCTTATGTTTCGTACTGTGGAAAAATTCATGAGTTCCCTATCCGGCAAATCGCATAGAAATTACGTGCGTTGAAGTGGACAGACGTTGATTTGGAACATGCGTTAAAATCTTGCCATTAAAACTCAATCTTTTCGCCCCAGCTTTCCGCGAACACAGTATGCGCCGGGGAGAAACGGCCGGTATAAACTTTATCCGGGCCTTTGCGGCGGCCAACCCCCAGCAACGCTACCACGCGGACGCGCTCGGGAATCTTCAACAGTGTTTTTACCTGGTCTTCCAGAAAGCCTTCCATCGGCGCAGTGTCATAGCCCAGAGTTTCCGCCGCCCACATCATGGTGGTGAAGGCGATCATGGCCTGGCGGTTGACCCAGAGATCAAAGCTGGGCGCCAGCCCGGCGGCTGTACCGGGAGTCCCACCCAAAAAACCGGTGACGGACTTGCGCATGCCATCCTGAAGCGCTGGGTCGCTGAGGCCATGCTCGCGGCCCAGTCGCACTGCTTCTTCCAGATCGCCATCTTTCCATCCTTGTGGATCGCCGCATGCCACAATGACGGCACTGGCCTCTTCCACCTTAGGCTGTCCGAACGCGGCCTGGCGGAGCTTCTTTTTCTGCTCGCGGTCGCGCACCACCACAAACCGCCAGGGTTGCAGATTATAGCCGCTGGGCGCTTCCAGCCCGGCGCGTATGATTTTTTCCAGGTCGGCGGCATGGATAGGAACATCTTCAAAGCTGGGTGTTGCGCGGCGTTCCCTGATAGCTTCACTCAGTAGTTTTTCTGCAGCAGCTCTTGCCATGCACGTGCTCCCTTACAATAGGAACGGTAATTGTTTCATAAGGAGCCGGGAGATGGCCATAAGCGCCGCCGTTTCCGGCATCAAAAACCAGTGTGGCTTTAGAGCAATACAACAAGAAAAGACGCTTTGCCCAGACGCCGGAACCGGAAGGCAAGATCGGTCGCAGCGGGCAGCACCGGTTTGTGGTGCAGAAGCATCGCGCGTCGCATCTGCATTATGACTTTCGTCTGGAGATGGATGGCGTACTCAAATCCTGGGCAGTGCCCAAGGGACCTTCGCTCAATCCGGAAGAAAAACGTCTGGCCATGCAGGTGGAAGACCATCCGGTTTCATATTTTCACTTTGAAGGCAGCATCCCGGAGGGCAACTACGGCGCGGGCACTGTGATGGTATGGGACACCGGCATGTGGGAGCCGCTGGGGGATGAAAATGAGATGCTGGCGAAAGGCGATCTCAAGTTCCGCCTGCAAGGTGAAAAGCTTGCGGGCGAATTTGTGCTGGCCCGTATGCGCTCGCGGCGTCCGGGATCGAAAGGCACGGAGTGGCTGCTGATCAAAAAGAAAGATACCGCTGCAAAAAATTCATTCGACATTGACAAGCTTGATTATTCCGTCCTGACCCAACGCACCCTGGATGAGATTGCGGGTGACGAAGGTTCCTCTGAGTGGCAGAGCAACCGCAAAGCTGCGGTGCGAAAGCGCACAGGATGGCGCAACAAGGATTTCAAGATCGCGGACAATGCCAGCGCGGAAAAGACCACGAAGGCTGCGGCGGCAAAACAATCAGCCATTCAATCAACCAGCAAAAAGAAAAGCAGCGTAAAAAAAAAAGCCGCGACGGGTAGCGTGAGCCAAACACAGTCTGTTTTGTGGGCTGACCAATTGGCTCAGATGCCCAATGTCCGGCAATCGGCGATGCCGCGAGAAATCCATCCCATGCTGGCCACGCTTGTGGAAGAGCCGTTTGATGATCCGCAATGGCTCTATGAAGTCAAGTGGGATGGTTATCGCGCCGTGGCGTTACTGAGCCCTCGTCAAGTCCGGCTGGTCTCCCGCAATCAAAACTATCTTACTGCGGAGTTTCCTGAGATTGCGCAGGCCATGCACGAGCTCGCCGTGGAGAATGCGATCATCGATGGCGAGGCGGTGGCGCTGGACGAGGAAGGCCGGCCATCTTTCAGCCTGATGCAGCAACGCACCGGCATGACGCATCCGGGAACGCGCACGGCGGGCAATCGAGCGCTTCCTATCGTTTACTATGCGTTTGATCTGCTATACCTGAACGGCTACAACCTGACGACAGCCGGATTGGAACAGAGAAAACAGCTGCTACAGCAAATCATTCCAGCGGACAAGGGTTTTGTGCGTTATTCCGATCATCATCTGGAGCACGGCACAGCGCTCTACCACGTGGCGCGGGACAAAGGCCTGGAAGGAATTGTCGCCAAGCTGCGCACCAGCCCTTATGTGCAAAAACGTTCGCGTGACTGGTTGAAGATCAAAATCACGCGCCGCCAGGAGTGCGTGATTGCTGGATATACCGATCCGAAAGGTGCGCGGGAACACTTTGGGTCGCTGGTGCTGGGGCTTTATGATGCCCATGGCAAATTTACTCACGTGGGCAACGCCGGAAGTGGTTTTACAGAAGCCAGCCACGCAGCGTTGTGGAAGAAGCTGAAAGAATTAAAGACTGAAACGAACCCGTTTGGCGGCAAGATCCAAAGCACACGGCCCCCGCACTGGCTCAGGCCGGAACTGGTGGCGGAGATCAAATTCTCAGAATGGACGCACGAAGGCGAGCATGGCGGCTATAAAATGAGGGCTCCCATATTTCAGGGTTTGCGCTTCGATAAGAAGCCGCGGGAGTGCGTCTTTGAATTCCCGCGGAGCATGCGCACCGAAGTCCGCAAAGCAGAAGAGGAAGCCGCAAACTGATCGAAGTGTCCCGCTCCGTTAAAGCACATTTGCTGCTGGTGCTGATCACCCTGATCTGGGGCGGCACATTCGTGCTGATCAAACAAGCGCTCCAGGATTCCTCGCCGCTGGTGCTGAATGCCGTGCGCATGGTTTTGGCGTCCGCCGTGCTGTTGTTTTACTACCGCAAACAGATTGCCGTGTTGACCCGGCCTGCGCTGGTTTCCGGCGTGGTGGTGGGCAGTTTTCTGTTCCTCGGGTATTCGTTTCAAACTACTGGCCTGAATCTTACAACGCCTTCCAAGTCGGCGTTTCTCACCGGCAGCTCCACGGTGCTGGTCCCTCTGCTGCTGGTGGCGTTCTGGCGGACGCACATTCATCGGTGGCGCGTAGCGGGAATCGCACTGGCCTTCTGCGGCCTGTTTCTCATGACTGTTCCAGCTGGACGCGCAGAATTGGCGGACTTTGCCAGCGTGAATCTGGGCGACGTGCTGACTGTTTGCTGCGCCTTTGGATTTGCGCTCCAGATTGTATTTCTGGGCCGCGCCAGCCAGCGTTTTCCTTTTGAGCAGATCGCTGTTCTGCAAATCGGAACGGCGGCGGTGCTGATGGCCGTGAGCGCGCCATTTCTTGAGCATCCTCACTTTCGACCATCACCGACGGTGATTGCCACGGTTCTGATCACCGGAATTCTGGGCACGGCGGTGGCGTTTACCATCCAGGCATGGGCGCAACAGTTTACGCCGGCCACGCACACGGCCCTGATTTTTACCCTGGAGCCGGTGTTTGCATGGCTGACTTCTTTTATCTATCTCAAAGAGCGCCTTGGAGTTCGGGCCGGAGCCGGGGCGCTGATGATTCTGGGAGGAGTGCTGGTTTCTGAACTTCTGGGGCACGTTGACCAACCGGACGTGGAGGCTGTTCCAGACGAGCAGCCAATCAGCCCACGTGGATAACGCTATCTCTGGTTCCTGCGTCTAAACCCAATGACTGCTCCAGAAAACACAACAAAAGGGACCAACTCTGCTCCCGCCTTGGTGTTCGATTTATAATCTGGTAAGCAAATCCGGAGGGACATTCTGTTATGAATTCGCGTTTTGCCGCTTTGGTGGCACGTATCAAGACCCAGCGGATGCTTTCAACACTGGCAGTACTGGTAACGCTGACAGTGGGCATTCTGATTGGGACAGTGTTAAGCCGAGGCGGCGTTAAAGGAAATTCTGTGCCCGGTGATGCAACGCTGCTGCCGTCCTTGCAGTCACCGCAGCAGTTGAGCAATACCTTTGGACAGGTAGCCAAAGCCGTGGAACCGGCCGTGGTGAACGTGAGCACGGAGTCCACGCCCAAGCCGCGCGCCCATGCCAATCGCCGGATGCCCCCTGGCCACGGACAGGGCGGCGGTGATGATCCATTCCAGGATTTCTTTGACCGTTTCTTTGGCGGCCAGCAACAGCAGGGGCCCGATGATGACCAGGGCGACGGTGGCAATCCGTTCCAGGGTGGTCCCGGCGGCGGACGCCAGCGTTCGCTTGGCTCCGGCATCATCCTGAGCAATAACGGCTACATCGTGACGAACTTCCACGTGGTGGATAAG
>DAHUXF010000184.1 GCA_027307295.1 Acidobacteriaceae bacterium | reverse complement strand
CTGGGCAATTGGCCCGCTGAAAAAGAAACTGAGTGCGCCGCCTACGGGCACTCCCAGCATGAAAAGCGCCAGCGGTTTGGAACGTTTCTCAGGAGGAAAAAGGTCGCCAATCCAACTGGTGGCCGTGGGGGCGGCTGTGGCTTCTCCCACGCCCACGCCCAGCCGGGTAAAAACAAGAAAGGAGTAGCTGTTGATCCAGTGGGCGCTGGCGGTGAGAGCGGCCCACACAACAATGCCGAAAGCCAGCAGCTTCTTGCGGCTTACTTTGTCCGCAAGGCGTCCCAGCGGCAGCCCAACCACGCCATAAAGAATGGTAAATACAGTGTTCAGCCAGCCAATCTGCGTATCGCTGAGATGAAATTCCTTACGGACAGGTTCCACTACCGCACCGGCAACCTGGCGATCATAAAAATTGAGGACGTTGATGGCTACCAGGACAGCGAGCGGCCACCATGCTGCCGTTTTGGCTGGAGTACTAACTTGCTCCTTCACGACCATGGGCGGCAATAGTAACAGATACCGGACAGATGAGCGAAAAGGAGCAAAGTTCCATTTTTGAGCATGACGACGGCAATGAAGAGCACCATGCCCGGTCGGACCTTTTATTTATTTGCGTTCTTTTTATTTGCGTTCTTTTATTATTTACGTTCTACGGTCCCCTTCAGGATCACCATGGTGGAAGGCATTTCTGGCTTCATGTTGTCTTCCGCAGTCACTAAAATGTCGAAATCCTTATAAGGGGTGGCCGCCTTCAGGCTTCCTTCCAGATTTTCATTCACGCGCAATGCGCCCAGCAACTCGGCTTCTTTGCCGCGTGGCTGGATCCACACAAGATATGTCTGTTTGGCCGGAGTCAGCGACTGCGGCGTCGCCATATGTTTTACATGAATGTTGACGCCAGTATTGCCATTGCGATCATTGTCGGTAGTTACTGTGCCTTCCGCAGCCGGCGCAAGACCGGTATTCGTCAGGCGATCTTCCCGCCCCCAGGCAAGTGTGGCCAGCAAGAAACTGAATAACAAACACAGTGTGACTTTACGATAATCCATATAGCTCCCCCCAAAACCTACGTCTGCATAACTAGGATGTAACTGGGAGGAAACTTAGTTGTAGGAAAAGTAACGCTAGACTGCTTTTGTTACAGCATGGTTTTTAGCATGCACTTATATCACCTATCACCGAAACGGGCAGAGCTTCAGCTTTGCGGCTTTTGGTTTTCGAGCTTGGATCGCAATCTTCTGGCAGGCTCGAATGCAGGCTCCAGATCGCATGCCTCCGTGGCGAAGGTAAGCGCGTCTCCGGCAAGGCTCAATCCCTGGGAACACAGGGCCATGTTGTAACTGGTGGTGGCTGACTTCCCTAAAAGGGCCTGTGAGGCTTGAAACATAGCCATGGCATCAGTGAAATAACGCAACTCCAATAAAATAACGCCACACTGAAAGGCCAGCACATTTTCCGCTGGCGTTACTGGATAGTGATTGGCCCATGTACGCAGAACGGCGTCACGCAGATCAGTTCGCTCGGCGATAACGCTGCGCACCTGGCGCGCGATGACAGGAAAGAGACGTGTAAAGGCAGTAGTATCCCAGCGGGTCAATCGCAGGATCGCCAGCGCCTGCACCACGGAGACCTCTTCTATATGTGCATTCAACCAACTCATCACTGCAAAGAGATCGTCAGGGCCGAACTCAGTCATAGATCTGTTATAGGCCGTGTGAGTGGCAGGAAAGCCGTCACCCGGACGGCGTTGCAGAAACGCACAGATGCTCAGGCTGGTGGAATGTTTCGGCGGGAGAAGCGCCTCACCGCCAAGAGCAGCATAATATTTTGCTATTGCGTCAAAGTTCACCATCTGGGAAAAACAATGGCCATTCGCGTGGAACTCCAGAGTGGGCGCTCCCTGCCTCAGAGATAACCCATCTTCATACGCATCGCCCTTATCGGCAGCCAGCACCAGCATTCTGCCATCGCTCGTCCGGCTAAGTTGCTGCAGCACGCTCAGTGCCGCTGACGGAAAAAGCACTGTCGCGGCAGAGAGACGGCTGCAATACTGCTCCAGTATGCTGTTCCACAAAGGATTCGCATACCGCCCCTTGGGCACGGGAACACTTTTATAAGAGAGCTGCAAGCGGCTTAGCTGCTCCTGGTCTTCAGCCGCGGCGGGGCTTGTAGTAGTTACCAGCAACTCAGTGATATGTCCATCGGCAATAGCAAAAGCGTCCTGGGGAAGACTATCGAACACATAGTTTGCAATCACTACCAGCGGGCTTGGGGGCCGCTGCTCGATGTGTGAGTCACCATCCTGTGCCCCAGATTGGGAGCCAACATTCCTGCCGGGATTGGGAAGGCTTTGCGCTTCTGCTCCGAACAATTCAAATTCCAGTATCCCCGATTCAACGAACTCTGCCAGATGGCGGTTCGCCCGCCAATACGCGATCAGACTTTCAGAACAATCAGACATGCGATAGCGCACAATATCCGGAGCAATCTTCTTTACACGCAGCATAGATGTGAGCCTGCGCAGAAAGAGGTAAGAAAACTTACCTGTGCCAGCCCCAAGCTCCACAATGCGCAAAGGATTTGCCGCTGAGATGGGCTGCGAATCTCCCTGCGCATGTTCCAGACAATCACTCAGGAAGCCGGCAACAATTTCAGCGTGAATTTCAGCGGTGAAGGGATTGTTGGTGATGTAGCTGGGGACCGCGTCTTCAGTCCAGGCTTTCAGGCCGCGCTGAGCATAGTAATCGCCCTGAAGCCGGTGGATCAGGGACCCAGAGAGAGGCACATCTGCTTCCAGGGCTAAAGGCTCGTTCCGCGAAGCTGGGTTGCTATTCAAAGCCTAATAAATGTAACAGGCCAGTCAGCATCTTATCACCGCCTGTTCTGCTGATTGGTCGTCATGATTGTCGCGCCGAAACCGTCTCAAGACTTTCCTGGCGGCCAGAACATTGGCCATGCGCATTCAGCATCTTCTCTCAAAAAGGCACCCGTAGTGCCTCTATTCCCAATGGGCGTGCTGCTTCTATGGATTGTTCTACCCTGGCGTGCTCTGGTTGCTCCTGATCTCGCATGGCACCGCAATTGCATCCACCTGATACACAGAGTTTCTATTTCACGTACGAGGTTCGATAAATGTCACGATCTGTTCTATTGTGCCTGGGTGCACTTTTGCTCGCATCACTTGGCGCTCAGGCGCAAACCACGATTGCCAACATTGATGATACGAATCGATTGCAGTGGCAGCACTGCACAGATCCAGGATGTGCTGGAGGAAACGGCAACTCCATTGCCGGAGTCGCCAATATCACCGAGAGCGCTCCGTTCAACTTCACCGTTGACGGAAGTTCCCTCCGTTTTGATCTGGCAATGAATGGTTGCTCCTCCAACTGCTTCAGCAACGCTCTTTTCTGGAACCAGCTGGGCTCCTATGGGGTGCCCAATGCCGGTACCGACGCAGCCACCAACATCTCCATGAGCATGGATGTGGGCATGGATAGCGCAGGCATCAATAACAGCCAGGCGCTTGAATTTACCGTAAACCAGACGTTCTGTACCTCTGGCCCGTGTCCCAATGGCACGTACACAAAATTCATTTACAGCTTCCAGTGTGACTTTGCCGACAAGCTTTGGCGCGTATGGGACGGCGCATCCGCCAGTTGGGTATCGACTGGAGCGGCATGCGTGCGCTTTAGCGTGACCAATCCCAACGGCCCTTCTTTTAATCATTTCATCTTCAACTTCACCAGGCCGGACTTGGGTCACGTGAATTACGTGGACTTCTATGTTAATAACACTCATGTGGTGGTCAACAAGGAGCTGACGCCAAAAAACCTGGGCAGCACACAAGCCCATGAATTTAACGCCTCCATGCAACTGGATGGCAATGCCAGCGGCGTGCCTTACTCTGCCTGGGTTGACCAGTGGAATATTACTTATCACTAAACTATGAAGGCTGCGGGGGATGCCTCCCTCGCAGCCATTCTTTGCTACATATGTCTTCTCTTCGTAGGGTATGAATTCGTGGCCATCGCGCCCATACCTTTAAAATTGAAAAGACAAGGGCTCCAGAAAAACCTGAAGCCCTTGGTTAAAACTCCCAAGCAATACCTGTGTTAGCTGCGCGCCGGAAAGACTCCTTGCAGCGCGATAATGAAGGTCAGGCCCAGATACGGCATCATGTTGTTATGCGGCAAATTGCCGCCGCTGATGGTTGTGCCAAACGGGTTCATCTGCACGTTGGTAGTGGACCCGGAAGCGGCATAGAGGGCGGCGTGGCCCTTGAGTCCGCTGGCCCAGGCATTGCCGCCGGGGTCAGGCACCGCGCCGGAAGCGGCTGCCTGCGCGCTATGTGAGTGCGCCGGCATTTCCGTGTTCAGCAAAGTTACAGCCTGTTCCCCGCCGGTTTCCCCCAGATCGCGCAAGCTCAGGCCCGGCCCCTGGCCGGCCTGCATGGGAGCGCAGCCTTGCAGATTGGGCAGGGCAAAGTTGCTCTTGCCGTCTCCGCCATAGGTGGTGCCCAGGAGAGAGAACAGTGCGGTATTCTGGCTGATGGGCATAAGCTGCCCATCGCATAGCGCCCAGCCTTTAGGCGCAAAGTTCCCGGTAAAAATCCTGATCTCAGCTAGAAATGGATTTGACATGTTGTTCCTTCTCCGAAGATTAGTTTTGCGACGGGAAAATTCCCTGGAGCGCAATGATGAAATTCAGCACCAGATACGGCGACATATTTTCATGTGGTTGATTGCCGCCCGTCGGGAGCACGCATGCTGGATTCATTGCAGTGTTGAAAGCCGGATCAAAGGGCCCGCCGCTCTCCGTTCCCCACAGGCTGCCCAACGCGCTGGTAAGGTTGCTGTTGGAGGATGAGCCTACAGGCACATGGTTGTGCGCAGGGAGTTCAGATATGTTGAGCGTATGGGTAGTTTCGCCAGCCAGCTCTCCCAGAGCGATCCCGTTGCCTACATGCACAGGTGTGCGCCCTTGCAGATTAGGCAGGCCAAATGTCTGCCTTCCGTCTCCACCGTACGTGGTACCCAGAATGGAAAACAAAGCCTGGTTTTGGTTGATCGGCATGAGCTGCCCGTTACAGAATGACCAGCCCTTGGGGGGGAAATTCCAGCTGATGATCTTGATTTCGCCCAGAAATGGCTCTGACATGCTTCTTTCTCCTTTTTAGGTTTGCGACGGAAATATCCCGAAGAGTGACAGGATAAAGTTAATGGCCAGGAACGGCATCATGTTGTCATGGGGCTGTGAGCCTCCAGATGAACCTATGGCCGCAGGGTCCATGATCTCACTGGGAGCAACCGTGGAGAACTGGTTCAGGGTGGCGGATTTTGCCCATACGTTATTGCCTGGACCATTGGCCGAACCCTGGTTGGCGTTTGCCTGGGGCACATGGCTGTGCGCGGGAATCTGGCTGGTAGTCAACGTGACGGTTTCCGCGCCTGCCGCCTGTCCAAGAGCAAAGCCAGGCCCCACGTGCACCGGGAGACGGCTTTGCAGGTTTGGGAGAGCGAAGGTCGTTTGGCCATCGCCCCCGTACGTGGTGCCAATCAAATTGAATAGAGCGTCATTCTGGTCTATGGGAATGATTGCGCCATTGCAGAAGGCCCACCCCACTGGCGCAAAGTTTCCGGCAAACATTCTGATCTCGCCTATAAACGGGCTTGACATGCGTGATTGCTCCTATCGCTTTCTTGTGAAAAATTTGCCTTTCTTTGGTTCTACTGCACAGTCAAAGTGATCTGCGTGTTCGCCTGCACCGTGGTGCTGGCCGCAGTCACCGTGATCTGAAAACTGCCGGCAGGGGTGGTGAGCGTGTGTGCGCCGCCACCACAACCGACAAAGCTTAACAATAAAACAAGGCCCATCAAGAGCATGGTCAACCGCAGTTTGATCTTTTTATTTCTGCGGCTGCCAAAAGCGATGCTCACCAATCCAAATACCGGGAAAAACAAGGCGGCATAGAACTGGGTCCTGTTCCCGAACGGGTTCTGCCTGGAGGCGCTGATGCCGTGTGAAAGGGTTGAAATTGTCATGGTTACGGTGCTCAACGGCTGGTTGGTGGCAGGAGGATTAAACGCGCAGGACGAGCCCACCGGCAGTCCGCTGCAACCAAAAGCG
>DAHUXF010000183.1 GCA_027307295.1 Acidobacteriaceae bacterium | reverse complement strand
GTACGTTGGTTGACTGCTGCTTCAAAGAAAGCTGCAGCGCGTTGTAATTTGCATTCGCAATATTCATGAACTGCGGAAGGAAGCTGAAGGCAAGTGGGTTGCTGCCTTCATCCAGAATGCGCGTCGGCGTGGGAGTATTCACCGTTGCGGGATCAAAAGGATTAATGTCCTTCAGTCCGGTAAGACCGTGCGATGAACTGCCAACATAAGCGGCTTGCACTGTCATCTTCTTTGCAATCTCATGTTCGATACTCAGGTTGTACTGGTACGTATAGGGCGTGCGCAGATGTGGATCGACAAAGAATACTCCGATGCCGCCGAACGGCCCGAAAGTCTTGGCGAAATCTACGGTGTGATCGATCGGCTTCGAGGGAAATGGGTTGGGACTTCCCGTGGACCCGAACGGGTCCGGCATGAAACCAAATCCATTTGGTCCCGTGCCAACGGTTGGATCAAAAAAGATGGTCGATGATGATGCAAACGGTATCTGGCCGTTGAATTGGAAGTTGTCTTCTGCCTTGAGAACATCATAGAAGATGCCGACGCCGCCACGAACGCTTGTTTTGGAATCTTTGAAGGGCTGCCAGGCAAAGCCAAAGCGCGGTGCAAAATCATTCTTGTCCGGGAAGTTGGATCCTGTAGGGGCCCCTTTGTCACCGGGAAAAAGCAGTCCTCGCGGTGCGCCAGGGAACACGGTTGATTGTACTCCCGGGACTATGGAGAACGTTCGGCCCAGAGTATCCGACTTGGGCGTGCTGTACTCATAGCGCAATCCATATGTCAGCACCAGATTACTGGCCAGGTGCCATTCATCCTGCCCGAATACATACGTAGCCTTCGTACGGATATTGGAGGGCGCGGCAGGGGCCTGAAAGAAGGAATCCGGCACTCCGACCAGGAAGTTGGCAAATGCGTCGCCGGCAGCTCCAGTAGTTGAATCCTGGAAATCGAAATTGCCGTCCACGAAGAAATCGAATACCTGGTTATCCTGGAAGGCCGAGAAGCTGCCGCCGAACTTCATGGTGTGTTTGCCATGAGTCCAGGAAAAAGTATCGGAAACTGCAAACGTGTTGTCCACGAGGCGCGAGGGTCCCTGTGGGCTGAAGCCGGCAGTCAACGTTGGAAATGTAATCAGAGGCGGAGCCGTCGCATTGTCCGGAGTGATGGTAGTGCCAAAGCTTTGAGGGGTCCCAAGCTTATTGGAGGGAGTAGCCTGCAGCGTGTCCGTACGTTGTGCGGTAGCACGAAACTCATTCAGCATAGCGGGGGAAACAACGCGAGTATAAGCGAAATTAGAGAATTCACGAAGGCTCTGGGTGCTGCTGGTAAACTGTGGGGAAGCGGGCGCACCAGCGAACCCTCCGGGATTTACGGTTGGATTTTTCACGCGTCCCAAAGTCACGTTCATGTGGTCTTTGTCCGAGACCTCCCAATCAAACTTTCCGGTGAAATCGTTACGGTTGTCTTTCGCCGGATTTTGGAAGGTGATCGTTCCTGTCTGGGTGGAAGGAATCAATCCCGCTTTGATATATGCCAGGGCAACAGGGTCGAACTTTGTGGGATCGATGACGGTTGGATCACCTGCGTTTGCGCCCCTTTTGTTTGGATTGGGCTGAAAGAACGGATTGGCCTGCAAGAAAGTTGATACAGAAGCCTGGTTAGTAGAAGCCGTGAAGTCCCCCTGCAACTCTGCCGGTGTAAAAGTCTGGCCCACGTCACTAGGCACCACTCGATTTTCTTTTTGGCCTTGATAGGCGAAGAAAAAGAACAGCTTCTTTTTCACGATGGGTCCGCCAATAGTCCCGCCGTACTGATTCCGTTTGAGAATGGCCCGTGATTTCCCCAAAGACTTGTTGAGAAAGTCATTCGCATTGTAAGCATCGTTGCGGTTGTATTCAAAGGCGCTGCCATGGAATTTATTGGTGCCCGATTTGGTTACCACTGTTACGATGCCGCCGCCATTGCGGCCATATTCAGCTCCAAAGTTGCTGGTAAGCACCTTGAATTCCTCCACCGCATCGGGATTGGGGTTGTAAACGGCTCCGTTGTCCAACAAGTCATTGTTGGCGCCACCGTCCAGAAGAAACGTATTGGAATCATTGCGCCCTCCTGAAATGCTGAATCCGAGAGTCGCGCTACGAGCTCCGCCGTTCCCTGGATTGTCGGCCGGCAACACACCCGGTTGCAGCAATGCCAGATCAAGAACGTTGCGGCCATTGAGAGGGGCATTAGCAATTTCGAGTTCAGAGACAGTAGACCCCAACGTGGGATTGATGGTCTCAACTGTCGCAGCATTGCCTTCCACTGTCACAATCTCAGCATTTGTGCCCACAGCTAGCTTGACATCTATTTTCAACGACTGGTTGATCTCCAGCTTATTTGCATTGGTGACAATGGGATTAAAGCCCTTGTGCGTTGCAGTAACCGTATATGCGCCAATCGGGAGCGCAAGAACCTGATAATACCCAGAAGCATCAGTCACCGTTTCGCGGGTAACAAGAGTGGCAGTGTTGGTGACGACAATGCGAGCCCCAGGAATGACGGCCCCGCTTTGGTCATAGGCGTTGCCAACAATGCGCCCTGTGGCATCCTGAGCAAAAAGTGAGAAAGCTGAGGCAATCAGCAGCGCTGAAAGCATGAAGATCCGGCTGACGAACCGTACCCTGCGACTCCATTTCATAACTGTTCCCTCCCTGATGAAGTACTGTATTTTTTGCAAAATAAACTCTACCTGACAGCCCGGTCAGCGGTTAAAAAATGAATAGCAACGGCTGGATCTATTGAATGCCTGAATGCAACCGGAGTACCACTTCCTTATGCTTTAAATCAAAGCATTTATACCGGATAACGCGATTTTAGGGTTCTCGTTTTACAGAATATTGGAGGTCCGGATTCCAAAGTTGGGAGATAAGTCGGCCAAATAGGACGACCGGCGTTTGGAAGGACTGGGCAAAACGTGGCCTTACAAGATCGTTGAGTCTATAATCTGTACATAGGTTTCGACCACATTTCTGGCCTAAGGCATACCCGGCCAGATGTGGCGGCTCCTTGCTGAGAATGCAAGGACGAGGGTCTGGAGCGGAAACGTCTGGGCCTCCCGTACTTCCATCCTGATGGACGCAAACTGCGCGCGCAGGCTCTGGAGGACTTGGAAAGGAACCGGCTGTACGCCTTGAGGCGTATTCCCTCCTTTTGCTTTATATTCCTTGCAGTCTTGAACGGTGTACCCAGAAACGGCGCATTCAACATGCGGCTTCATGACAAACACGGGCGCAACATCACTGACCTGCGAGTCAGCATCACGGATCGATGCAATTACAAGTGCGTCTACTGCCGCACCGGCAATGAAGGCGCACTGTACTCCGAACTGCCGTTTGCCGACTACCTGCGCATGGTCCGCGTGTTTGTGGACTTGGGGATAGAAAAAGTCCGGCTGACCGGCGGCGAGCCTCTGCTGCGGAACGGCCTGGTGGATTTTGTCCGCCAGCTTTCCGGGTTGCGTACGCTCGATGGGCAGGAATTGGATATCGCCATCACCACCAATGGCCACTTGCTAACGGAGTTAGTCCAGCCGCTGAAGGCCGCTGGGCTGCGCCGCGCCACCATCAGCATGGATGCGGTGGATGCGGAGAAATTCGCCCGCATCACGCGCGTACCAAATGGATATGAGAGCGTACTGGCAGGCATTCGCGCCGCCAAGCGCGCCGGGTTGGAGCCGGTAAAGGTCAACTGCGTTCTGCTGCGCGGCTTTAATGAAGACCAGATCGTGGAATTCGCGCGCTTCTCCCGTGAAGAAGGCGTGGTGGTCCGCTTTATTGAGTTCATGCCGCTGGAAGAAGACCGCGTGTGGTCGCCCAATGTGGTAGTAGCAATGGATGAAATCCTGGAACAACTGAATACCTTCCGTCCGGTGCGGCAGCTTCCCAATGCGCCCAGTGAGACGGCCCGGCGTTATACCTTTGACGACGGCAAGGGCGAGATCGGAATCATTGCTCCGGTATCGCATCCTTTCTGCGGGCACTGTTCGCGTGTCCGCCTGACCTCTGATGGAAAGATCCGCACCTGCCTGTTTTCCCTGCTGGACCATGACATGGCGGGCAAGATGCACGGCGGAGCCACGGACAGCGAATTGGCTGATTACGTTCGTTCAGTGGTCCAGCAGAAGGAAGCCCGCCATCATATCGGCGAAGCTGGATTTATCAAGCCTTCCCGCAGTATGGTGCATATTGGCGGCTGATCCGGCCCATCTGCCGGTAACTTGCAAACCTATAAATAAGGTTAGTAAAATCCGCCCAATCCTTCCCCCGGACGCCACGAACGAATCTTCTCCGGCAATATGGAATTCCCCCAAATCTTATGGTGAAAACGGGATAATGGTTGCGAAGGGGACAGAAAGACACAATTTAGCAATCCAGACACAGGGCCCAGATATGGCGCTTGCGGTGGAAGTGGCCGGCCAAACCGACGTCGGGTGCGTGCGTGCGAACAACGAAGACAACTTCGGCTACGATTCGCGCTATGGCATTTTTGTGGTCTGCGACGGCATGGGCGGCGCAGCAGCGGGCGAGGTCGCAAGCAAAATGGGCGTGGACATTGTTCTGGATTACTTCCGCAACATACCACCTTCCCCCAGCCAGTTTTCCAGGAACGGGCGCAGCGCGGCAGCGGGCAATGACCTGGCCAGCGCGATCCAACTGGCCAACCGCACAATTTTTCATGCCGGACAGGAGCAGAATGGACGCCGGGGCATGGGCTCCACAATTGTTGCGGCGCTGGTACAGGGAAACTCGCTGGCCATTGGGCATGTGGGCGATAGCCGGATTTATCTGGTCCGCCAGGGCGCGATCCAGCAATTGACGCAGGACCATTCCCTGGTGATGGAGCAGGTGCGGCGCGGCTACATCACGCTGGAGCAGGCGCAGAAGTCAGAAATGCAGAACATTATCCTGCGGGCCCTGGGCTCAGAAGAAATTGTTGAGGCGGACGTGGAAGACCTGGTGGTGGTGCCGGGCGATCTTCTGCTGATGACCTCAGATGGCCTTACGCGGCATGTGCCCGACGAAGAGATTCTCCGGATCATACAAGGGGCCGCTGGCCTGGAACAGGCCTGCAGTAATTTGGTGGCAACCGCGAAAAGCCGTGGCGGAGAAGACAACATTACGTGTTTGCTGGTGCGGATTCTGTACCGTCCGTGGTATCACAATATCTTGAAGAAGTTGTTTTCTGGAGGGCCGCGATGGCAAAACTCTATTTGAGATTTGAAAAATCTGAGCAGGTGCTGAAAGAGCTTGCGCTCACGCAGGCCGCAACCACCATTGGACGCTTGCCGGACAACACTCTCCAAATAGACAACCTTGCTGTTTCCGGGCACCACGCCAAAATCTCCTGGGAACAGGACCATTATGTTGTGGAAGACCTGGGATCGCTGAACGGAACGTACGTGAACGAGGAGCGCGTAGGCAAAGCCACGTTAAAGCATGGAGACCATCTAAAGATCGGCAAGCACCTGGTGGAGTTCAAGAATGAAGGTGCTGTGCCAAATCATGCCGCGCCGGCCAAGGCAGGCCCGGCCACGCCCAAGCTGGAAGCCACCATGGTGCTGGATACCAAACAGCGGCGGGAGCAGATTGCCGATAAGGGCGCGCTTTCTCCGGGAGCAGGGCCGCTGGGAATTTCACGTCCGGCATGGATGTCAGACCCGTTCGCCGCCGCAAAAGACCGCATTGGCCTGCTCAGC
This sequence comes from Acidobacteriaceae bacterium, assembly GCA_027307295.1. Taxonomy (GTDB): domain Bacteria; phylum Acidobacteriota; class Terriglobia; order Terriglobales; family Acidobacteriaceae; genus Angelobacter. Next base: position 406 of record DAHUXF010000183.1, on the reverse strand, counting down.
ATTCTGGAAGGCCGGACTGACCAGGAAAAGTATGTGCTGACCAGCAAGATGACAATGATCGGCAAATCGAGCATGGCGTCCATTAAGCTGAAAGGGTTCTTTGCGCCCACTACCGCCGCCCTGATCAGTAAACGCGACAATAAATATTTCATTGCGCCTTCTGAAAGTAAAACCAAACTGAAAATCAACGGCGAAGATGTGGTAACGCAGCGCGAACTGGTTCCTGGCGACATTATCGAGGTCGGCAAGGTGAAAGCTGCGTTTAGTTTTCAGGATTGAAGCGAGACTTCCTGCCGCAACAACTTCCGCCTCAGCTGTATCATTAAAGGTACGCAAAGGTTCCGCTCCAGCGGAAACTTCAGGGGAGAATGCCATGTACTTTGAACAGTTTTATCTCGGATGCCTG
>DAHUXF010000182.1:254-6149 GCA_027307295.1 Acidobacteriaceae bacterium | reverse complement strand
GTGGCGGAATAGAGCGCTTGTTCCCGCCCGCCCTGCGTCCCGGTGCGGCGGCGGTGATCGATGACCTGGGAAAGGCGCTCCGCTGGTGGTTAGTGGCGCGGCTGGCTTCCATGTGCGCAGTTGGCGTGATGGTCACGCTCGGCCTCTTGGTGCTACGTGTTCCCCTTGCCGGAACGCTCGGCGTAATGGCTGCGCTCCTGACTTTTGTTCCTAACCTGGGACCTTTCCTTTCCGCCATTCCTCCGGTATTGCTGGCTTTCAGCCATAGCCCGCGGCAAGCCCTATTTGTGATTCTGCTGTTCTGGGCGGTCCATGCCCTTGAAGGTCTCCTGATTACCCCGATTGCCGAGCGCGCCGCCGTTCATCTGCCGCCTGCGCTCACCTTGTCCGCGCAACTCTTGCTGGCCGTGATCATCGGGCCCATTGGAATCGCTCTCGCGGCCCCCCTGACCACCGTTGCGATGGTGCTGGTGCGCAGCGTTTATCTGCGGCGATTCCTTATGGAATAGAACTCCACAAGTGATTTGACCGTATCGATGAGCAACAATCTGCGGACCACATTCTCTACTGGCGAACTCTGAATCGCTCAACCGGAGCCGACATAAGGCGGCGTTTGGCGATCTCCACCAGAGCGAGGTAAGTCACAGTAGCCAAAGCCAGGAAAACAAAATAGAGCGGAGGCAATGGGGTAAAGCCGAGAGGGCGGGCAAATGGAGTATAAGGAAGAGCAGTTCCCAGAGCCACCATAAGAAGAGTCGTAACGGCGAGTGGCCCGCTTGGCCGGCTGCGCAGCGGATTCCGGTTGGTGCGGATGATGAAAAGCACCAGGGTCTGGGTCGCCAGCGACTCCACAAACCACCCGGTATGGAATTCCGCTTCACCGGCGCGCAGAAAGTGCAACAGCACGTAAAACGTAAGAAAGTCGTATACGGAGCTGATGGGGCCGATGAATATCATGAAATTGCGAATCAGCTTGATGTCCCAGTGCTGAGGCTTCCGCACGTAAGCAGCATCCACGTTATCGGTTGGAATCGTAACCTGCGCCATGTCGTAGAGGAAGTTGTTGAGCAATATCTGGGTCGGCAGCATGGGCAGAAAGGGAAGAAACAGTGAGGCTCCGGCCATGCTCAGCATATTGCCGAAGTTCGAACTGGTGCCCATCAGCAGATACTTCATGACATTGCCGAAAGCTTTGCGGCCCTCCAGGATGCCCTCATGGAGCACTTTCAGCCCTGGCTCCAATAAGATGATGTCGGCGGCGTCGCGGGCAACGTCGACCGCCGTTGAAACCGAAATGCCGACATCCGCCGCGTGCAGGGAGGGAGCATCGTTGATGCCATCTCCCATGAAGCCGACAACATGACCGCGATGCTTCAGCGCAAGCAGAATTCGGTTTTTCTGTGCGGGTGAGACGCGCGCGAAGACCGTGGTCTGGCCGGCGACATGGGCCAGAGCACTATCGCTCATGTGCTCTATTTCCTCGCCGAGGACGATCTTTCCATGATCAATTCCCACCTCGCCGCAGATGTGAGACGTGACCAGGTCACTGTCACCGGTGATAATTTTTACCTTCACGCCATCCCGTCGCAGCGCCGCAACGGCCTCGCGGGCATCGGGCAAGGGAGGATCGCCGAAGGCCAGGAACCCGGCCAGGAGCAAGTCGCGCTCGTCGGCAACTGAGTATGCGGCCTTAGGGGCGACAGCGGCGTATGCCACCGCGAGCACCCGAAATCCCTGTCCGCTTAGCGTTTCGTAGGTCTGGTGGCAGCGGGCCAGAATTTCGGAGTCGATGGTGTGTACAATCCCCCCGGCTTCATACCCTTTGATAAGGCCGAGAATTCCTTCAGGCGATCCTTTCGTGATAAGCAGGCGCTCTGGGCCGCGTTCGACAACCACGGAAAGGCGGCGGCGTTCGAAGTCAAAGGGAATCTCGTCGCACTTTTGGTAGCCCTCAATATCGGCGCTTGGCTGCTGCAGAATTGCTGAGTCAAGGGGGCTTCGGATGCCCGTCTCAAACTTGCTGTTCACGAATGCCAGCGTTAATGGACGCTGATCAGGCTCGCCGGATACTCCAACCGAGCGGTCAAGCACCATTTTCCCGCTTGTCAATGTGCCGGTTTTGTCGCTGCACAGCACATCAATGCTGCCGAAATTCTGGATAGCGGAAAGATGCTTGACAATCACCTTTTTGCGCGCCATTACCACCGCTCCCTTGGCGAGAGTGACAGAGGTGATCATGGGAAGGAATTCCGGGGTCAGTCCGACAGCCAGCGCTACGGCGAAGAGCAGGCTCTGCAGCGGATCGTGGTGCAAAGCCACGCTGACGACAATCAGAAAAAGAACCAGGAATACAACCGCCTGCATGATCAGAAAACCAAAACGGCGCAGGCCCTGGTCAAATGCGGTCTCGACTGGCCGCTGCGCCAGGCGGTCTGCGATCTCGCCGAATGCCGTCCGGCGTCCGGTAGCTACCACGGTCGCGATGGCCGTCCCACTCACTACCGAAGTGCCCAGAAAGACCCGGTTGCGCGCGCCGGGCACGGAAGAAGACTCATCGCCACCGGCTTCTTTCTCTACAGGCAATGACTCCCCGGTCAGGGCTGCTTGCTGGACGTAGAGGTCACGGGAGGTTGCAAGCCGCGAGTCAGCCGGCACCAGGTCGCCCGCGGAAAGCCGAATCGTGTCACCGGCCACCACGCCAAGCCGCGGAATTTCCTGCCACTTTCCATCACGAAGAACTGTGGCGGTAGGCGCAACCTGCGCGCGCAACCGCTCAATCGCGAGCTGAGACCGGTAGGTTTGATAGAAATTGATGGCAATGCCGATCAAGACCATCACGATGATAATGATGGCATCGACCAACTGGCCAAGAAATCCGGCCAGCACCGCCGCGATCAAGAGAATGATCACAAGCGGATTGAGAAACAAAAGCAGCAAGTCAGAGACGCCCGACCGCCGCCTCGCCGGAGCCGGGTCATTGGGCCCAAATTCGTGAAGGCGCTCTGCCGCTTCCAGAGACGTCAGACCATGGTCGATGGCTGGCGCATCGCGGGTGGTCGATAGCTTTTCCGGAACCACTTGCATGGGACTCCCGATGTCTGTCCAAGGTCTCTCAGAACATCACATCTGTTTGAACCATGTTACGCTGACAAAAGGGCCCTGCTGGAATGATTACCTGTTTGAAAAATAATGAGATCCGGCCACAACTTTGACCTGCCGACTTTGACCTGCCGAAGAAGGTGTCCACCTTGGGGATTGATCCACGCCGTTTTCGGAACAAATCCATGGCGACTTCGACCTCAAGTGGTCGAAGCGGTCAAATATGCCGCTGGCAATTTACTTGAGTTTCGCGCCGATTGGCACATCTTCCAGGAAGCTGGCTAGCACCGGCTTGCCGTCTTCCCCCACCGACGCAGCAACGATCATGCCGTTTGATTCCAGGCCGCGCAGTTTGCGTGGTTGCAGGTTTGCGACGATCACAACTTTTCGTCCGATTAAATCTTCCGGCTTGTAGGCCAGTGCGATTCCGGCCACGAGTTGGCGGACCTCAGTGCCTATGTCCACTTCAAGCCGCAGCAGTTTGTCTGCGCCTTTTACTTTTTCAGCGACTTTGACTTGACCAACGCGAAGCTCCACTTTCAGGAAGTCATCGATGGAAATCTTGCCGTCGATAGCGGGAGCTGCCTTGGCAGCAGGCGCAGCATCCGCGGGGCCATGGGCTGATTGTGAGGCTGGCTGTCCAGGACGAGCGCCTTCACCCGCAGGAGCAGGCGAAGAGGCGGTTGCGGTTGATGATGCGGTGGAGGCAGCTTGTGCTGCTCGCTCCTGTTCCATCTGTTGCATCCTCTCGATTGAAGTTTTATCAGCGCGGGGGAAGACCGGTTCAACCTTGCCCAGTTTTCCACCTAACGGCAATTGTCCCCATTTGAGTTCGGCCAGATTGAACTTGCTGATCTCACCCAGGCCAAGCTGGTTCCATATTTTAGAGGCAGACTCCGGCAGCACCGGATAGGCCAATGCGGTCACGATGCGCAGCGCTTCGGCAGCCGTGTATAGGATGGTCGCCAGACGGGCTTTGTTCTCTTCGCCTTCTTTTTCTGCGACGATCCAGGGTTCTTCATCCACCAGGTACTTGTTGACCGCGCCCACCAGAGACCATGCCGTTTCCAGAGCGCGCGAAAACTGGAAGTCGTCAAAAAGCTGGGTAAATTCCTGGATTACTGTAAGCGCCTGCTCTTTGATTACATCGTCTGTGGCCTTGCGCGCAACCGTGGGTGACGGATACGGCACAGAGCCATTGAAATAGCGATTAATCATGGTCAGCGTGCGGCTGGAGAGGTTGCCCAGATCGTTGGCCAGATCAGAATTGTAGCGTTGCACCAGGGCGTCAAAGCTGAATGAGCCGTCCTGCCCGAAGACAATTTCGCGCAGCAGGAAGTAGCGCAGGGCGTCATTGCCCAGCACATCGATGACGGTTTCCGCGCGCACGATATTGCCGCGCGACTTGGACATCTTGCTCTCTTCAAAGAGCAGCCAGCCGTGCGCGACGATGGACTTTGGCAACGGCAGGTCCGCGGCCATCAGGAATGCCGGCCAGTAGACGCAATGGAAGCGGATGATCTCCTTGCCGATCATGTGCACATCAGCAGGCCAGAAGTGCTGGAATTTTTTCTGCTCGTCTTCTTCTTTTGCGCCGAAACCGACGGCGGTGCAGTAGTTGCTCAGAGCGTCAAGCCAGACATACATCACATGTCTGGGATCACCGGGGACTGCAATGCCCCATTTGAACGTGCTGCGGCTGATGGAAAGATCGCGCAAGCCGGTCTTGAGGAAAGCAATGACTTCATTGCGCCGGGTTTCCGGTCGGATGAATTCCGGGTTCTGCTGGTAATGCGCCAGCAGCTTGTCAGCAAAGGCGGAGAGCTTGAAGTAGTAGTTCTCCTCGCTCACGGTCTCCGTGGGCCGTCCGCATTCCGGGCAAGGCGCGCCCGGACCAACGGAGTCAACATAGAGTTCGTCAAAGACGCAGTATTGGCCGGTGTATGTGCCTTTATAGATAAAGCCTTTTTCCTGGATGCGCTTCCACAACTCCTGCGCCCCCAACTTATGGCGGGGTTCAGTGGTGCGGATGAAGTCATCATAGGAGATGCCCATCTTGTCAAAAAGGCCGCGAAATTCGGCGGAAACCTTGTCCACCCACTTCTGCGGCGGAGTCTGAGCGGCGGTTGCGGAGCGTTCCACGTGTACGCCGTGTTCGTCTGTGCCGGTGAGAAAAAATGTGTCGATACCCAGCATCCGTTTGCGGCGCGCGATGGCATCGCACACTAGCGTGGTATAGGCATGGCCGATATGCGGCCGCGCATTCACGTAATAAATGGGTGTTGTGATGTAAAACTTCTGGCCCTTATCCATTGGCTTTTTCCAGATAGACCTTAATGGCTTCCTGCATGATGGTTTTTAAAGGCAAATTCCGTTCCCTGGCGATCCGGCGGCAGTCTTCATACTCAGGAGCGTAGTTACTGATGCTGCCGTTCAGGTTGGCCAGCTTCATGCGAATGTCTCCCCATTGGGTGCGGACGTTGACGTGGCGGCGGGCCAGCACGGCCCGTGTTTCCTGCCGCATGCGTACGCCCAGCGTGGTGGTTTCCGCCAGCACCATCCTGGTGAGGCGCTGGCTGTCTTCCGCGCGGCAGAGTACCGTGAGCTGCATGCCGGGGCGGTTCTTCTTCATTTGTACCGAGGTCCCAAAGGCATCAAGCGCGCCGGCTTCCAAAACCTGCTCCATCACGTAGCCAAAGACCTGTGGCGACATGTCATCAATGTTGGCTTCCAGTACCGTGATCTCTTCCACCGGAAATGGTGATTCCTGCTGGCCGGCCGTTTCACCCACGGTAA
>DAHUXF010000182.1:0-244 GCA_027307295.1 Acidobacteriaceae bacterium | reverse complement strand
GTTCTTAAAGTTGCGCGTCCCGGCTCCATAGGCCGTTTTTGCAGGCTTGATGGTGGGGAATTTTGCGAACCGTGATGCCAGCACGCTGACAATGGCGGCCCCAGTGGGCGTAACCAATTCTTTCTGGATTTCACCGGAATATATCGGAGCATTCTTGAGCAGCTCCAGCGTGGCCGGAGCGGGAATGGGAAAAGTGCCATGGGCGCAAACCACTGTGCCACCGCCCACGTTCAGGGGGGAGCAG
>DAHUXF010000181.1:250-6312 GCA_027307295.1 Acidobacteriaceae bacterium | reverse complement strand
CTTATCTTTCTTGAGGGCTCCACCGAATGCTGTCCCGGCCTGGACGCGCGTATAAGCGGGATCAGGCGTGTTGGTGAAAGGATTCTGCGCCTGGAAATTGCGGTTCCTCAGGTAGCCGAATGCGCTGCCATGGAAATCATTGGTGCCGGACTTGGTGATGATGTTCACCACGCCGCCAGAAGCGCGGCCATACTCCGCTTCATATCCATTGGTGATGATCTGGAATTCCTGCACGCCTTCCTGCGACAACGTGGAGCGAATGCCGTTTACGCCATTGTCCACTGCGTCCATGCCGTCAACGTTCACTGCGTTCGACCGGGCGCGCTGGCCGCCAAAGTTCAGGCCTGACGTTGGGGCCGCGCCGATACTGGGGGCCACGTCCCGCTGCACCTGGGAGTTGGTGAGCGAGAAATTCACGTAGTTGCGTCCGTTGATGGGCAGGTCCTCAATGCGCTGCTGGCCAATGGTGGTGCTGGTGGAGGTTTTGGCGGTTTCAACCAGCAACGGCTCGCCCGTAACAGTGACTTCAGTCTCAGTGGTGGCCAACTGCATGATCACTGGATAGTCCGCGACTTGTCCTACAGTGAGGCCTACATTTTTTGCTACTTGCCGGGCAAACCCCTTGGCCGCAACGGTCAGCGTGTAATTGCCGGGAGGCAATGAGAGCAGGGTGAAATAACCTGTTCCATTCGTCTGTACGGAGCGTTCAAAATTTCTTGCGTCGTCGCGCACGGTGACGGTGGCGCCTTGGATGACCGCTCCGTTGGGGTCTTTCACAGTCCCGCGCAGATCTGCGGTGGCGGACGTCTGTGCCATTGCCCAGCCTGCCATCATGAGCACGCATACCAGGTACGCCATGCGCTGAATCGTCTTCATATTCGTTTTGTCACTCCTTGCCCAAAGCGTCATAAGACGCAGGATTCCCCATATTGATTGGTGGATGGAGCGCTTTTATCATCACAAAGGGGCTGAACGCAAGCAGCTTATTCCCTTATCTACACCTCTGGTGTATCTCTTTTGCGGCTTTATCTTTACAAATTGGGTACATTCTTCATAAACTGAGCCACACTCCCCAGGAAAATGTCTCCAATACGAATTACACTCAAACCACAAAGCTCCCGTTATGATTGGCTCTCGAGGAAAAATCCATTGAGGTACGGCAAGGCGTGGTAAAGACGAAGGCGCACAGCAAAAATTACGTGAACGCATTCGCCAACGCCGTGGCTGCACTCAGCCGGGCCGGCGAAGACCTGACTGCGCGAGTCCTGGAAATGCTGGTCAGCGACTTTGATGCCGCCCGCACCGAGTTATGGCTCTGGGACAGCTCCTCAGGCTCCTGTTATCTCACGCACGCGGCAGGATTGAACGCCACGCACCGCCTGGAATACGCAGCCGCCGGTGTTGGCGCAGTAGGAAAGATCGCCCATAACAAAACCAGCGTTGAAAATATTGTGCTCTCCACTTTTGGCGGCGATGACCTGGAATTCGCGCGCAGTACCGGCCTCACCCACATTTCCGGATACCCGCTCCTTACAGCCGGTCAATTAGCAGGCGTTCTGGCGATCTACGCTACAGGAGAAGTATCAGAAGATTTGCTGTTGTGGTGGCGGCTGTATTCGGAGATGAGTGCCGCCAAACTCGGCAATGTATTAGCGACGCGCGAGAAAGACAAGCGCATCAACCAGCTCTCGCTGCTGTTTGAAGCTACACGAATGCTGAATTCAACTCTGGACCTGGCCGAACTGCTGGAGTTGATCCTGAAGATTGCCCGGACGGAAGTAAAGGCGGAACGCGGCACGGTTTTTCTTGCAGACCGCAAACGCGAGGAAGTCTGGTCCATTGCAGCTTCCGGGCTTGATCATCAGGAGATACGAATCCCCTTTGGCAAAGGCGTCGCGGGACGTGTTGCTGTCTCCGGCGAAGTTGTAAATACCGAGGATGCTTACGCCCTGGAGTTTTTTGATCCCAGCTTTGACCAGCGCTTGAACTACCGCACCAAGTCATTGCTCAGCATGCCCATTCGCCATCATTCCGGTGAGATTGTGGGCGTGCTGCAACTGCTGAATGCCCAGGGAGGCCGCTTTTCCACTGAAGACGTGGGGTTTTTGGAGAAACTTTCCGGGCACATGGCCATGGCGCTGGAGAATGCGCAGTTGCATCGCGACACCATGGAGAAACAGCGCATGGAACGGGAACTCTCTCTGGCGCGCAGCATTCAACACCGCTTGCTGCCGGAAGCGCCCCCCGTGGTCCCTGGCTATGACATTGCCGTGTTGAGCGATTATTGTTTTGATGTTGCCGCTGACTACTATGATTTCATCAACCTCGGGCCACAATCGCTGCTGGTGGTAAGCGCTGAGGTGGAAGGCCACGGCGTCTCTTCGGCGCTGATTATGGCGAACCTGCAAGCCACGTTGCGCGCGCTGGTCATGCATCTGCACTCCCTTGAGGTGCTGGCCTTCTCTCTGAATGAAATGCTGTACGCCTATACCAAAGCGGGCAAGCATTTGAGTGTTTTTCTTGGCCTGGTGGACACGCGGCGCAACATCCTGCAATACGTCAATGCCGGCCATGTGCCGCCGATTCTGGTGCGCGGCAAAAGTGGAGATGTAAAGCTTCTGGAAGAAGGCGGCACCGTCATCGGCTTGTTCCCCCAGGTGGACTACACCCGCGGCACCATAAAGCTCGAGAAAGATGACTTGTTCGTCTGTACTACGGACGGCATATTGCGCATCTCCGACGATCAAAAGCATGACTACGGGATGCAGCGTCTCACAGAGTTTGTTTGCCGCCATCGTGACCGCAGCGCCCAGGGGGTTGCTGACGCGGTGCTGGCGGAAGTGTCAGCCTATGCCACCGCCAGCATGAACGATGATGACAAGGTTTTGATTGTGATGAAGGTTACAGCCGACAAAGAAAGCGATCCCGCAGAACCACTGCCAGGCGAGCCAACATTAGAAAATTAAAATTCTTCTTCGACAACCCCCAAATCAGCTTCTAGGCAAATGCACCGAGACAGGTGCTTTTTTGCCCTGAGTCCCATTCTGGTTCCAACAAAACTCCAACCTGTGGGAAAGAGATAAACTTCTTCTATGTAATTGCAATTAAAAGAATTAACATTAAATTAACGAACGCTGGAGCGCACTAAATCAGTTGCAGATTGACTGTGGACATGTACTTGAGTAACAAGCACAAACGCAACGTACGGAGCATCCTAGACACTAATACAGTAGTAAAGCATTAAGGATCCCCGCAATGATTAAAGAACGCTGCTCAATATCGGATTTTAACGAACTGGTAACCCATCTTAAGGACCTGACGAACGCGCTGAATGCCGTGCACGGCGACCTTTACTGGCTGGCCATGCAAACTCCTGATGCATCTGCAAAGCAGTCAATGCCGGCAGCCGATTTGAATGTTGAAATGCTGACGGAACTCAAGGCGGCAGTGGATGACATGCGCCTGCTCTTATGGCAATACATTGAAACCGCATCGCAAGTCAGCCCACAACTGGTGCGTGACGGCATGGAGAGCCAAAGGCTTCAGCGCGTCACCAAATTTCTGCAACTCCTGCGCAACCGCCTGGGCCACACAGTTAATGAGCAACCGGTGTCTTTCATTGAGCGGATCAGCGCCGCGGTAAAGGAGCGGCTGGAAGAAAAAATAGCTTGACCAGCGGCGGCTTGAAGGGATGTCCGGGCTGACATCCTCGAAAAGAAACCAGGAACATTAAAGAGGCGTTACCGGTAACGGCAGCGCCTCTTTTCATTTCATATGGGGAAGGAGATGTTGGGTTATTTCCTGGGTCCCGGTCCCGCTGCCCGGATGTTTGCGGGCGCGTCAAACTTCTCAAAGTTCTTGGCGAAGCGCGCGGCCAGATCAGCCGCTGATTTGTCATAAGCCGCATTGTCTTCCCATGCGTCGCGGGCGCGCAGAAACTCTTCCGGCACACCGGGCACGGATTTGGGCACGGTCAACCCAAACGCGGGATCGATTTCAAATTCCACGTCGTTGAGCTTGCCCTCAATCGCCGCGTTGACCATGGCCCGGGTATACGGAAGCTTCATTCTTGAGCCCACTCCGTAGGGCCCGCCAAACCATCCTGTATTCACCAGCCAGCACTGCGTGCCGTGCTCATCCATCCGGCGGCCCAGCATTTCCGCATAAACTTTTGGACGCAGCGGCATAAATGGTGAGCCAAAACAGGTGGAGAAGTTTGGCTGCGGTTCCTTCACACCCGCTTCTGTTCCAGCAACCTTTGCGGTATAGCCGGAAAGGAAGTGATACATTGCCTGGTCTTTGCTCAATTTGGAAATTGGAGGAAGCACACCAAAGGCATCAGCCGTAAGGAAAATCACGTTCTTGGGATGGCCGCCGATTCCGGGAATGACCGCGCCCTCAATGTAATCCACGGGATAGGCACAGCGCGTGTTCTCAGTCTTGCTGTCATCGTTGTAGTCGGGAACGTGGGTTTCCGGATCGAGCGTCACGTTTTCCAGCACTGAGCCAAAGCGGATGGCATTCCAGATCTGCGGCTCATTCTCTTTTGAGAGCTTGATGCACTTGGCATAACAACCGCCTTCAAAATTGAAAATGCCGGTGGGGCTCCACCCGTGTTCGTCGTCGCCAATCAGCAGGCGCTCCGGGTCCGCTGAGAGAGTTGTTTTTCCTGTCCCGGAGAGGCCAAAGAAAAGCGCCGTCTCACCATTCTTGCCCGACGTTCGCCGAGCAATGCATGGGAAACACATTACGTGGCGGCAGCAGAAAATTCATCACGCTGAAAATCGATTTCTTCATCTCGCCGGCATACTTGGTCCCACCGATCAAGACCACCTTGCGCGTGAAGCTCACCACAATAAACGCCTCTGAACGGGTGCCGTCACGCTTGGGATCGGCCTGGAATTCCGGCGCGGCCACAATAGTGAACTCCGCATGATGCGTCTTGAGTTCTTCCTTCTTAGGCCGTACAAACAAGGCGCGCACAAAAAGATTGTGCCAGGCATACTCATTGATGACACGAATGGGCAGACGGTACCTGGGATCCGCGCCCGCGTACAGGTCCTGAACAAATAACTCCTTGCCCCGCAGCGAACCGACCACGCGCTCAAACAGCGCATCGAACTTTTCCGGATCAAAAGGCTGGTTGACGTCGCCCCAGTTCACTAATTCCGTGGTGACCGGATCTTTCACTGTGAATTTGTCCTTGGGCGTGCGGCCTGTGTATTTCCCTGTATAGGCGACAACCGCACCGTTGTCTGCCAGCAGCCCTTCGCCGCGGCGCACCGCGTGTTCCACCAGAATGCCGGAATGCAGGTTACGATGGACTTTGTTGCTTTTGAGCAGAGTTTCCAGGGCTGAGGCTGTATCCAGGGCGGGCAAAGTCTGTGACATGATGGCGAGATCTCCTGTTCTCAAAACCCCTTCTGCGTCCTTTTGCGGCGTAATTCGGTGGAACAGCGGGTCTTGGCCTGAACGGACGGCTTAAGCCGTCTTAATCAACGCGTCTTGCGGCGCGCCGACTTCCTTCAATACTGCATTTAAATGCATCAGCGATTCTTCTACCGTGAGCGTGTACATCTCCCGCCCGTGCTCATACGTACCGGACTCAATAGCTGTCTTCAAAAAATGTCCAGCGGTTTGTATGGCCAAGGGATCGGAAATAGTACGGCCCGTGCGTTCCTTGTATTCAACCCATGTTGGATGCGGCAAAGCAATCCATACCGGACGTCCGCTGGCCAAAAATTTTATATCCACGGCGTCAGCGTGCCGGGTTGCAATAGCAACAATCAAGGCCTGGTAAACACAATGGAGTTTCTGTCCAGTCCAGCGGTCAGTAGCGTGAAAATCGTCGTACATGCTGTTTAAAAATATAGCGGAGCTGCCCAAGATCAGCAATGCTAAGCCAGGTACCGGAGGTGAATATGTGATTCTAATCACAGCAGCTTCATGTACTTAGCGCGGAATGGGAGTTCGGTTTTTGCCGGGGTAAAACCAGCTTCCATGGGGTTGTAACAGCTTGTAAACTCAAGAATCGATTCATCCCTTTTGACTTGTCAGACATG
>DAHUXF010000181.1:0-240 GCA_027307295.1 Acidobacteriaceae bacterium | reverse complement strand
GCAGCATGGATATCACGCTTTGGCGGACCAGAGGTCCTGGAGGTCCGCGAGGTTGGCAAACCATTAATCAATGACGATCAGATATTGGTCCGCGTACGAGCGTCTTCCCTGAATCGTGCTGACCTGCTTCAGCGCCAGGGCAAATACCCCCCGCCACCTGGCTTTCCTCCTGAAATCCCCGGCATGGAATTCGCCGGCGAGATCGAAGGGATCGGTGCTTCTGTCCGCCAATGGAAGCCA